>JANPAY010000355.1:0-1914 GCA_031430155.1 Comamonadaceae bacterium | reverse complement strand
CATAAATCAGCGTATTGGCTGTACCGAGGTCAATGGCTAAATCGGTGGAAAAGTAGCGGCGAAAAGCGCTGAGCATGGGTAAGTCCTGTCGAAGAATTTGCAAACACTGGATAATACCCGATAAACCAATTTCTTCATAGGTAAAACATGGCTTTAAGTCAACAAGATATCGCAAAAATCGCAAACCTCTCCAAGCTGGAAATGTCAGCGGCTGCGGGCGATGAAATGCTTACGCGGCTAAACGGCTTTTTTGAGATCGTGGAGCAGATGCGTGCGGTCGATACCAAGGGTATTGAGCCCATGGCACACCCCACGCACGCTATGAGCGAGGCTGTGCTAAGTCATATCCAGCTTCGCTTGCGAGACGATATTGCTAGCGAGCCCAATAATCGCGAGGCCAACCAGCAAAGCGCCCCAGCCGTCGAACGCGGTCTGTTCCTCGTGCCAAAAGTCATTGAATAATTCCGAATAATGCAAGATTTACACCTACTCACCGTCCGCGAAACTGCGGATTTGCTGCAAGCCAAAAAAGTCTCTAGTCTAGAACTGGCAGAGCATTATTTGACGCGAGCCACATCACATAAGGCTCTCGGAGCATTTCTGGGCTGCAACCCAGATGCAACAAGGCTTGCGGCTAAAGCTGCCGATGCGCGGCTTGTCGCTGGCAATGCACCGCTACTGACGGGCGTTCCGATTGCTCACAAAGATATTTTTGTGACCAAAGATTTCGTCACGACGGCGGGATCGAAGATGCTAGAAAACTACCGCTCGCCGTTTGATGCGACGGTTGTCAGCAAGCTCGCCGACGCAGGCATGGTCACGCTTGGCAAGCTCAATTGCGACGAGTTCGCCATGGGCTCCGCCAACGAAAACTCCTTCTACGGCAAGGTACAAAACCCGTGGGATACCAGTCGCGTTCCTGGCGGCTCATCGGGCGGCAGCGCGGCAGCGGTGGCGGCTGGCTTGGCTCCTGCAGCCACAGGCACCGACACGGGAGGCTCGATTCGTCAACCCGCCAGTTTTTGCGGCATCACGGGTATCAAACCTACGTATGGACGTGCGTCCCGCTACGGCATGGTGGCATATGCCTCCAGCTTAGACCAAGCAGGCCCGATGGCGCGTACGGCCGAAGATTGCGCTTTGCTCTTGTCAGCCATGTGCGGCGCAGATTTAGACCGTGACTCCACATCGCTGGATTTACCGCCAGAGGACTTCGCGCGAGGCCTCAGCGATAGTCTTGCAGGCCTTCAAAAATTACAAGGGCTTCGCGTGGGCATCCCCAAAGAATTTTTCGCCAATGGATTAGCAAGCGATGTGCGTACCGCGATTGACGCAGCGCTTGGAGAGTTTGAAAAGCTAGGTGCGAAGCTAGTGCCCATCTCGCTGCCACGCACCGAGCTCGCCATCCCCGTCTACTACATCATTGCGCCAGCAGAAGCGGCTAGTAATTTGTCGCGCTTCGATGGCGTGAAATTTGGGCATCGCGCTGCCGACTACAAAGACCTCTCGGACATGTACAAAAAGACTCGCGCCGAAGGTTTTGGCGAAGAGGTCAAGCGCCGCATCATGATTGGCAACTACGTGCTCTCGCACGGTTATTACGACGCGTACTACCTGCAAGCGCAGCGCATCCGCCGCATGATTGCGGATGATTTTCAAGAAGCATTCAAAACCTGCGACGTGATCGCAGGTCCCGTGGCGCCTAGCGTGGCGTGGAAGCTGGGCGACAAAGATCGCAAACCGTTAGATGATTATTTGGCCGACATCTACACCCTGCCTGCATCGCTGGCGGGCTTGCCAGGTATGAGCATTCCTGTTGGTTTTGGCGAAGGGAATATGCCTGTGGGCATGCAACTGATTGGCAATTATTTGCAGGAGAGCAAACTCTTGAACGCGGCGCATCAGTATCAATTG
>JANPAY010000354.1:0-7678 GCA_031430155.1 Comamonadaceae bacterium | reverse complement strand
ACGCTCGCCAACAGTAACCAACCCAGAGGCGTATTGCTGTGCAATTTCTTTCACTTCAGTTTCGGCACGAGCAATGATGCCTTCTTTCTCTTTTGGCACCAGCATGTCGTCGATCGAAATCGAAATGCCAGCTTTGGTCGCCAAACGGAAACCTGCTTGCAACAGTTGATCGGCAAACACCACAGTGGCTTTGAGGCCACACTTGCGGAACGACATCTTGATGAGTTTAGAAATTTCTTTCTTCGTCAAAGCTTTGTTGATGTTCTCAAACGCCAAACCTTTAGGCAAAATTTCGGACAACAAAGCACGACCGACTGTGGTTGCCCAAATTTTGGATGCAGGCGTGACGGAGATCACCGCCAAAGTCAATGTCCGTTTGACTGAGCACGTTCTTGATAAAGAGACGGGTGAGTTCACGCCATCAACCAAAATTTGGGCAACTACGGTTGGACGTGCATTGCTCTCAGAAATTTTGCCAAAAGGACTGGCTTTCGAGAACATTAATAAGGCTTTGACGAAGAAAGAAATTTCTAAACTCATCAAGATGTCTTTCCGCAAATGCGGACTCAAAGCCACTGTGGTGTTTGCTGATCAATTGTTGCAAGCAGGTTTCCGTTTGGCTACCAAGGCAGGCATCTCGATTTCGATTGACGACATGCTGGTGCCAAAAGAGAAAGAGGGCATCATTGCTCGTGCCGAAACTGAAGTGAAAGAAATTGCACAGCAATACGCCTCTGGGTTGGTTACTGTTGGCGAGCGTTACAACAAGGTTGTGGACATCTGGGGCAAGGCTGGTGACGAAGTGTCCAAGGTCATGATGGCGCAATTGGCAACTGAAAAAGTTGTTGATCGCCATGGTAAGACCGTGAACCAAGAGTCGTTCAACTCCATCTACATGATGGCGGACTCTGGTGCTCGCGGATCTGCTGCTCAGATTCGTCAGGTGGCGGGTATGCGTGGTTTGATGGCCAAGCCTGATGGCTCGATCATCGAGACACCCATTAAGGCGAACTTCCGTGATGGTTTGAATGTGCTGGAGTATTTCATCTCCACGCACGGTGCGCGTAAAGGCTTGGCTGATACGGCGCTCAAAACAGCTAACTCTGGCTATTTAACCCGTCGTTTGGTGGACGTGACACAAGACTTGGTCGTACGCGAGCAAGATTGTGGTACGTACCTAGGTTACGTGATGCGTTCGATTGTCGAAGGCGGCGAGGTGATGGAAGCACTCAGGGATCGCGTTCTAGGACGTTCGACTTCCGAAGACGTGCTGCATCCTGAAACACGCGTTGTACTCATGGAGTCGGGTGTCTTGTTGGATGAAGACAACATCGAAATGCTAGAAGCCGCTGGTGTTGACGAAATCAAGGTTCGCACGGCACTGACATGCGAGACACGTTTTGGTATTTGCGCCAAGTGCTACGGACGCGATCTTGGACGTGGTGGCCTCATCAATGCTGGCGAAGCTGTTGGTGTGATTGCTGCTCAGTCGATTGGCGAGCCGGGTACACAGCTAACGATGCGCACATTCCATATCGGGGGCGCGGCTTCGCGCGCTGCGGTTATCTCCAATGTGGAGGCGAAATCGAGTGGTGTGATTGGTTTCAATGCAACGATGCGCTATGTGACCAACGGTAAAAAGGAATTGGTTGTGATTGCTCGTTCAGGCGAGATCATCATCAATGACGAGCATGGTCGTGAGCGTGAGCGCCATAAAGTGCCGTACGGTGCCGTGCTTGCGATCAAGCCAGATCAAGCGATTAAAGCCGGTACGGTATTGGCGAATTGGGATCCACTCACACGTCCAATTATTTCGGAGTTTGCCGGTAAGGTTCAATTTGAAAATATCGAAGAGGGCGTGACAGTCGCCAAGCAGGTCGATGATGTGACGGGTCTGTCCACGCTAGTCGTGATCGACCCTAAGCGCCGCGGCGCTGCCAAAGTGATTCGTCCGCAGGTCAAGCTTTTGGATGCTTCTGGCAAGGAAATCAAAATCCCAGGTACTGAGCACGCTGTAACGATTGGCCTTCCAGTAGGTGGCCTCGTTCAAGTGCGTGATGGGCAAGAAATCAATCCAGGCGAAGTTCTGGCTCGCATCCCTATGGAAGGTCAAAAGACACGCGATATTACGGGTGGTCTGCCACGCGTGGCCGAACTCTTTGAAGCGCGTGCGCCAAAAGACAAAGGTATGTTGGCTGAGATGACGGGTACGATCTCTTTTGGTAAAGAAACTAAAGGTAAAGTGCGTCTGCAAATTACAGATCCAGATGGCAAAGTGTGGGAAGAGCTTGTGCCGAAAGAGAAGAATTTGGTTGTGCATGAAGGTCAAGTTGTTAATAAAGGCGAGAGCATCATTGATGGCCCAGCCGATCCACAAGATATTCTGCGTTTGCTGGGTTCGGAAGAGTTGGCGCGCTACATCGTGGACGAAGTGCAAGATGTGTATCGCTTGCAAGGCGTGAAAATCAACGATAAGCACATTGAAGTGATTGTTCGTCAGATGTTGCGCCGCGTGGTGATTGAGAACTCTGGCGATTCACGCTATATTGCTGGCGAGCAAGTCGAGCGCTCAGAAATCCTGAACACCAATGACGCGTTACGTGCCGAAGGCAAGTTGCCAGCGACATACACCAATGTGCTCTTGGGCATTACCAAAGCATCTCTGTCCACCGACAGTTTCATCAGCGCGGCATCGTTCCAAGAGACGACACGCGTGCTGACCGAAGCCGCCATCATGGGCAAGCGCGACGAGCTGCGTGGTTTGAAGGAAAACGTCATCGTGGGTCGTTTGATTCCAGCGGGTACAGGTTTGGCTTATCACCAAGCACGTGCTGCAAAAGATCAAATGGACGATGCAGAGCGTCGCCGTATTGCTGAAGAGGAAGCGCAAGCCGAAGAAGCGGAAGGCGCTGCAGCTGAGGGCGGAGTTGCTGCGTAACTTGCGTTGTAGAGCGGCGCAATGCTAGCTTTGTCTTTGCAATTAGGAGCCACGGCGAAAGCCGTGGCTTTTGTCATGGCGGGTCGCTCTCTGAGCGATGTTCTGCAGGACGGCTCGGTTGTCAAGCCTGATTTGCGTGCAGGCGTACAGGCGCTGTGTTTTGCTGCGCTACGCAATTGGGGAATGGCGCGCGCGCTGCGCCAGCTGCTTGCGCCACGCGAGCCTATGCCGCCTGTGGATGCGCTCCTGTGCACGGCGCTGGCGCTCTTGGTGAGCGAGCCTGACTCAGGCGCAAGCTATACCGATTTCACACTGGTGAATCAAGCGGTTGATGCGGCGAAAGCGCACTCAAAAACACGCACGAGTAGCAGTTTCATTAACGCTACGCTACGCCGATTTTTGCGTGAACGCGAAGCCTTGATAGCGCAAGCACTACAAAGCGAAGAAGCGCAGTACAACCATCCACAGTGGTGGATTGATCAATTGCGGCGTGAGCAACCACATAAATGGCAGGCGATTCTTGCGGCAAATCAAATGAAACCACCGCTTACCCTGCGTGTGAATTTGGCAAAGACAAGCCTGCTGGAGTTCGATCAACTGCTCGCGAAGCAAGGCGTGACAAGCTTTGCAGTCGAATCGGCGCTGCTGCAAGCCAATCTGGATAAGGCCTGTGGGCTTGTTTTGCTGGGCGCGCCCACTGTTCAAAGTTTGCCACATTACGCTGAGGGTTGGTTCTCGGTTCAAGACTTGGCAGCGCAGGGCGCGGCGAGCCAATTGCTGAGCGATGAATTTTTGTCTGAATTAGTCGCACGTGCCCAGCAAGGACAAAAAATTCGAGTGTTAGATGCCTGCGCCGCACCAGGCGGTAAAACTACGCATCTGATTGAGCGACTATTGCAAGCCTTTGCTCATGCTGGTATGTCAGTGCTGTCAGGCGACGATTGGGGTAAGCATTTTGACGTGGTCGCACTTGAAGTAGATCCCAAGCGCGCGAGGCGTATTCATGAGAATCTCAGCCGATTAAAACAACGTGCTACTGTCAAAATTGCAGATGCGGCAAACCTAGCTAGTTGGTGGGATGGCGTGCCGTTTGATGCTGTCCTTGTGGATGTGCCCTGCACAGCCTCGGGCATTGTGCGCCGCCATCCAGATGTGCGCTGGCTTCGGCGTGAATCGGATGCTCCCGCGATGGGGCGCATGCAACTTTTGATGCTGCAGTCGCTTTGGTCTGTATTGCGTCTGCATGGACGGTTGCTCTATGCGACCTGTTCCGTGTTTGAGGCTGAAGGCGGGGTGGTCAAGCAGCGATTTTTGCAAGCTGAGGGTAATGCAAAAGCGTTAGACTCGCACGGTCTATGGCTCCCCACTTTCCAGCACGATGGTTTTTACGATGCACTTTTTGAAAAAACAACCGCTTAGGCTTGGCGGCTCAGTGTGTCGACTCTGGCTCGTGCTGTGCGTAGTATGGCTCTACGGTTTGCTTGCGGGGCCAGTGCTTGCGCAAACAAATAGTGCAGAAATACAAAACTTCAAGGCAGTGCGGTTCAATCAAGATTTGATGGTGTCGGCTGATATTAAGTTTGAGCTCCCCAGCACCATTGAAGAAGCAATGTACAAAGGCGTTTCGCTTACTTTTGTATCTGAGCTTGAGATGACGAGAGAGCGTTGGTATTGGTTGGACAAAACGGTTGTAACGGCAAGCCGTCAAACACGTATTTCATATCAAGCTCTGACGCGGCGTTGGCGTGTATTGCCGTGGACAGAAAGTGGCGCGGCTACGGGCCTTGGTGTTCAGCTGCCACAAACGTATGAAACACTGACTGAAGCTCTGAGTATTGCACAGCGTATTTATAACTGGCGTGTTGCCCCTAGTAGTGAGCTTGGCGATGGCACCTACGCTATGCAACTGCGTTATAGGCTTGATATTTCGCAACTACCAAAGCCACTACAAATAGGCTTGCTCGGGCAAGGCGATTGGTCTATTAACGCGAGTGCTCGCCAGCGTTTCCAATTACCTGAGGCGAGTGCTCCATGAGCCGTTTATTGCGTAATGCAGCAACCACGCGGCGAATCTTTCGCGCAGGGGTTGGGTTGGCGCTCCTGGCCGGTATGGCACTGATTTATTTATTGGTGCGTGCGGTCGATCATCATAGTTTGAGCGATCAAAATATTGGCTATTTGTTGTTGTTCAATAGCGCCGTGGCAGCGGCCTTACTTTCGGCCATTGCCGCGATGGCCTGGCGCCTGCGGCAACGCTTACGAGAAGGACGTTTCGGTAGTAAGTTGCTGATTAAATTAGCGGCTATTTTTGCGTTGGTAGGTGTGCTACCCGGCATGCTGATTTATAGCGTTTCTTATCAATTTGTGTCGCGCTCAATTTCATCTTGGTTTGATGTGCGGGTAGAGGGCGCTTTAGAGGCGGGACTTGGACTTGGCCGCTCGACGCTAGATAGGTTATCGGCTGATTTATCTAATAAAACGCGGGCGGGTGCGCAAAGCCTTGAGCTGGACACGAGCACCGTTATGGGGGTCAAGCTCGACCGTATGCGCGAACAAATAGGCGCGGACGATGCTCAGATATGGAGTCATGCGGGTGCGCTATTGGCCAGTAGTGGTGAGTCGCGGTTTCAATTAGCGCCAGAAAAGCCAACGACCCAGCAGATACGGAACCTCAAAACACAGCGTAGTATTAGCGTGTTTGATGGGCTTGATAGCGAGGATAAGGTGGCGCGTTTGCGAGTCATTACTCCTGTCAGTAGTCCTGGCTTAGGACTGTTGGCTGAGCCTATGTATTTGGTTGTTAGCGAGAAGCTGCCGACGACCTTGGTGGCAAATGCGCTTGCCGTGCAAAGCGCTTACACCGAATATCAAGAGCGAGCTTTAGAGCGCGATGGCCTACAAAAAATGTACATTGGTACACTGACGTTGAGTTTGTTTTTGGCTGTGCTGGGGGCCTTTATTTTGGCGGTCACTTTGGGCAATCAACTCGTGAAGCCCTTACTGGTATTGGCCCGTGGCGTTGAGCGTGTGAGTGCGGGCGACCTCAGCCCTCAACTTGTTTTGCCCGACGATAACGAGCTGGCAGGCTTGACGCGTGCCTTTGCTAGTATGACGCAGCAGTTATCTGATGCGCGCATTGCGGAGCAAAAAAGTGAGCGAATCAAAGCTTGGAATGAGGTTGCGCAGCGCGTAGCGCATGAAATTAAAAACCCACTGACACCAATTCAACTATCGGCCGAGCGTCTTGCCATGAAGCTTGGCGACAAGTTGCAGGGCGCTGATTTAGCGCTGCTAGAAAAATCGGTGAAGACGATTGTGGAACAGGTTGAAGCGATGAAGCGTTTGGTGAACGAATTTCGTGATTACGCAAGGCTTCCTACTGCACGCTTACAACAGGTATCCTTACTCATGATTATTCAAGATACGCTTTCTCTATATGAACACGAAGTGCAGCAAGGTAGCGTGCAAGTGGTCAGCGATTCGTCCATTCCGCTGATCCAAGGGGATACGGAACAACTACGCCAAGTCATTCACAATTTACTCCAAAATGCATTGGATGCCGCGCGCACCAACGCTGCGTTAAATCTAGGCGTTGCAAAAGTGACGATTAGACTTGCCCTAGATGATGCTGCACAAGCTGTGTACTGTGATATTGAAGATAACGGTGCTGGATTTGCAAACCAGATATTGGCAAGAGCATTTGAGCCTTACAACACAACTAAGCCAAAAGGCACGGGACTTGGCCTTGCGGTCGTGCGAAAGATTGTGCAAGAGCATCATGGTGAGATTGTGCTGTCCAATAAGGGCGAGAGCGAGGGGGGGGGCGCTCGAGTGCGCTTATCATTTCCGTTGACAATGAGGAGGGTTGGCGTTTAGCCAATCAAAAACTATGGCGCATATCCTGGTAGTAGATGACGAACACGGCATACGTGATTTGCTGTTCGAAATTTTGGATGATGAGGGGCATCAAGTAGAGCTGGCTGAAAACGCTGAGCAGGCGAGAGTTGCCCGCGCAAGAGCTTGCCCAGATCTCGTTTTGCTTGATATTTGGATGCCTGACACTGATGGTGTCAGCCTGCTTAAGGAGTGGTCAGGCTCTGGCCAACTCACGATGCCCGTTGTGATGATGAGTGGGCACGCCACTATCGAAACGGCTGTCGCGGCGACCAAGTTGGGAGCTTTGTCATTTTTAGAAAAACCAATTACGCTGCAAAAATTGATGCAAGCTGTAGATGCGGGGTTAAAAAAATCGAGTAACAAAAGTTTGACGCCTGATAGTGTTCAGCTTGTTGGTAGCACCAGTAAAGCCTTTGCTAGTTCATCGACCCAGGTGTCACCACTAGTCCCTGAGAGCCATTTAATTGCGCCTATGGCATTGGCAGCGCAGCCTCGCAGTGCCGATTTCATGCTACGGCTCGATCAGCCCTTGCGTGAGGCGAAGGAGCAGTTTGATGTTGCTTATTTCACCTATCACTTAGAGGTGGAGCACGGATCGGTCGCGCGCGTGGCTGAAAAAACAGGGCTTGAGCGTACACATTTGTATCGCAAATTGAAGCAGCTGGGTATTGATACAGCGCGTAACAAATTAGCGCACGAGTAGTTAGAGTAGGCTATAATTGATAGTCTTACGATCGACGTATCCTCCTCATTTTTAGAGTTCATCATGGCTGTTCAACAAAATAAAAAATCTCCTTCCAAGCGCGGAATGCACCGTGCGCACAATGCTTTAGATACGCCAGG
>JANPAY010000353.1:0-5831 GCA_031430155.1 Comamonadaceae bacterium | reverse complement strand
ATAAGCCGAGTTGTACATGCCAGGCGTCATGACCACGACGCTCGGGTCATCCACACCCACGGGTGCGCTCTCGCGCAGGGTTTGTAAGAGCAGGTCGGGGTAATGCTCAATCGGTGCAATCGGCATCGTGCTAAAGGCTTCTGGGAAGAGGCGCATCATCATCTTGCGGTCTTCCAGCATGTACGACACGCCCGACGGGACCCGCAGGTTGTCCTCTAAAACATAGAACTCGCCCTGCCCCGCACGAACAATATCCACGCCCGAAATATGGCAATAGTTATTGCCAGCGACTTGCACACCTTGCATTTGCGGACGGTACTGGGCATTCAAATAGATTTGCTCTGCAGGCACGATGCCAGCTTTCACGATGTGCTGGTTGTGATACAAGTCATGCACAAACATATTGAGTGCTTGTACGCGCTGGATCAGCCCCTTTTGTAACGTCGTCCATTCATTCGATGGAATGATGCGCGGGATGAGATCAAACGGAATCAAGCGCTCCGTACCCGCGTCGTCGCCGTACACCGCAAAGGTAATGCCCACTTGCCGAAAGGCAGCATCGGCCTGCGCCCGTTTATGCGCCATGGCTTGCGGGTTATAGCCTTGTGACCATTTTTGATACGCACCGTAATGCTCTAGCGGCCTTGTTTGCTTGGCATCTAAGCCATACATCTCGTCATAAAATTTCATCATCACCCTTTGAAATCAAGCCTAAATGATAAGCTTGCTTCCTTTTTACCAGCAAATCTCATGCCTAGCCTTATGCCCAACCTACTTACTTGCATCCAAATTGAATCAGCCCCAAACCCCACCGCCGCCGTCATTTGGCTGCACGGCCTGGGCGCTAGCGGCGACGATTTTGCAGGTCTCTACCCAGAGCTTGATCTAGATGGATGCCCCGCGATTAGGTTCATTTTTCCCCACGCACCGCAAATTCCCGTCACCATTAACAATGGCTACGTCATGCCAGCGTGGTACGACATTTTGGGCACCGAACTGGGCGCTGGTGCGATTCGCCAAGAGGACACAACAGGCATTCATAAATCGCAAGCTGACATTGAGGCGCTGATCGCCAATGAGGTCGCACGCGGTATCAAACCAGAGAACATCGTGCTGGCAGGTTTTTCGCAAGGCTGCGCGATGGCACTGCACACAGGACTGCGCCACAAGGCACGTCTGGCGGGCATCATGGCGCTATCGGGCTATTTGCCGTTGGCTAGTACGCTAGAAGCCGAGGCGAGCGCAACCAACAAATCCACGCCAATTTTTATGGCACATGGTACGCAGGATCCTGTTGTTGTGCTAGACCGAGCCGAGGCATCCAACGCGAAACTGAATGAGCTTGGCTACAGCGTGGAGTGGCACACTTACCCCATGCCACACAGCGTGCATCCGCGCGAGGTGGCGGATATCAATGCATTTTTGAAGCGAGTTTTAGCCTAGCTTTTTAGCGTAACTTTAAACCCTGATCAAAGGCAATTGATCAAACTTACCGCGCACGACTGCTTCAGGGTTCACACCCCACCAACCCTTGGCTACCGTGGCTTGCAGCTGCCTAAAGTCTGTCGTGTAGACGAGGTTTTGCGAGCTATCCAAACGCGCTAAATCGGGCGCTTGCCCAATCAAGCCACCACGCACGGCGCCGCCCATCACAAAATGCGAAGCCGCCGTGCCGTGGTCGGTGCCGTTGCTTTGGTTTTGGCGAGCACGCCTGCCAAATTCGGAATACGTCATCACCAGTGTGCGATCCCAAGCGCCCACCTCTTGCAGCGCCCCGCGCAAAGCTGCCAAGCCATCAGCCAGCTGCTTGAGCAAATTGGCGTGATTACCCGTCTGGTTTACATGCGTATCAAAACTGCCGTGACTCAGCACAATCACCGGTACGCCCGCCTTGCCGCGCTGCCCTGCCACGATTTGCGCAGCCGATTGCACCGATTGACCAAAGCCACCGTTTGGAAACTCGGTTTTGAAGACGTACTTCTCACCGCGCAAGCCATTGGCCGCATCCACAATTGCGCGCTCCACACCTAAGATATGTTGCAGCGAAGTATTACCGCCTAAGTCAGACGGCATCGCCAATCTGGACTGGTTCACAAACGTTTCGGTTTGACGTAGCGAGACAGCGTCCGCTCCCGCCAATGGCCCTTGCTCGTTGATGCCCACCAGCACCCCCTCACTGGTGAAAGCCTTACCTGCTGTGGCTTGCGGGCTGGTGTGCAGCGCTCTTGTCACCCAACCATCCGATAGATATTCTTTGGATTTAGACGCGGTGTTCCAAATATCAATCGAGCGAAAGTGCGACAAATTGGGATCGGGGTAGCCCACACCTTGCACAATGGCGAGTTCGTTTTTCTCCCACAAAGGGACGAGCGATGCAAGACTAGGATGCAAGCCCTGCTGGCTGTCGATGCGAATCACGTCGTCAGGCTTGATGCCAATGGTCGGGCGTAACTGCGCATAGATCGGATTTGCATACGGAATGACCGTATTCAAACTGTCGTTGCCGCCTTTGAGCTCCACCAAAATGAGCACACGATCCTTGTTAGATATTTTTTGTGCAAAACCAAGTGCGGGGATGCCTACAAAGCCAAGTCCTATGCTACTTGCGAGTAATTCACGTCTGTTCATAGCAAACCCCTATTTGAGTTGAAAAACGGGATCAAGCGTGAGCGCCCGAATGTACGCTGACCCCACCGTACCCGCAGGCACGGCGTGCGAAGGCTGCGCGGTTGCGAACATGGCGCTTGCCAGTTTTTGTTTTGCGCTCGCGTCTGGCTCGCGCTCGATCGTTGCACCGTAGTGATTGAGAAAACGTTCACGGTCAAACGACATGCCAAGACTGGAGGCGTTCATGTTGTTGCCAATCGAAAAAATCTGCTCCGTCGTGCGCTTGCGCTCCAAGAGCGTGGTTGCATTAATCCACTGCGTACCGCCTGGCCAGCCCTTCACGTTAGGCGGCATCAGCAAATTTTGCCCAAGGCCTGCCGAGCGATTCATCAGTACGTCGGGCTGCGAGATGGCAAATTGGAATTGCCGCGCCACACCCACTAATAAATCTACGGGCGACTTAATAAGACTACCGCGATTGCCAGGCGCCCAAAAATCATCACAGAGCAAAAGCACACGCAGTGCGCTGCTGATGTCATATCCGCTTTGTCTAAAGGCGTCTGCCGCCTTCGTCACCACGGCGGCGTTTGGCGTTGGCGACACAAACTCTAGCCACAACTTAGTGACGATGTAATGTGCGGTTTGCGGTTGTTTCAAAATAATGTCAATCAGCCCCTCGCCATCGAAGAGGCCAGCGCTACCCAAAATGCGTTTAGAGCCTGGGTCTCGCAAACGCGGTCTAAACATAAAAGCACCCGTATCACCATCCACGCTATAGCCCGTCAGGGCGCGGGCGGACTCCTTAATATCTTGCTCGGTATAGCCGCCGCCCGTACTGGCCTCGCCAAGGGTAAACAACTCAAAAAGTTCTCTAGCTAAGTTTTCATTAGGCGACTGCCAACTACTGTTGATGTTGTCTAGGTAAATCAACATCGCAGGATCGCGGACGATGCCTAGCAACAACTTGGAAAAACTACCTAGTGCTTGGGAGCGGAGTAATTGATGCTGATTCCATATCGCCATGGAGCGCACGACTTTTTGCTGCGACGTGGCAAAGTGGTTATGCCAAAAGAGCGTCATGCGCTCGGCCAATGGATTGCTTGTCGTGCACATTTCCCAAAGCCACCACTGTTTGATGGTCACGCCTTCCAATATCTGCGTGCGACGCTGCTCTTGGCGCTCTTCTTGCGTTTTGAGCTGGCCTGGTGGCGTAAAAGTGGATGCGTTCACAAAAGCGGGGATCGGCTGCTGGGTTTTGTTTTGCTGCGCACCTTGCAAGATGCGACTAACTGCCGCCTCGCTACTCAGCCCGACAAACGGTGCAAGCTCAGCGCTACTAGGCGTAAAACCTGTCCGAACCAATAGATGCCGCGCATCTAACTCGCTAAGTATCTGCATCCTAGTCTCCTCGTTTTATTTTGCTTTATGCCCTATCCAACGTCGTACCAAAACTTGGCGTTGACAGAGTACAATAAAAGCACGGTCGTTCTATTTTCGAACTCACTGTCAGTCAGTGCGAAGCCTAGCACCTAAAATCAAATGTCATATTAACTCTGGAGTCTGGTTATGAAAGTATTGGTCGCTGTCAAGCGTGTGGTGGATTACAACGTCAAAGTGCGCGTTAAGTCGGATGGCACGGGCATGGATTTAGCGGGCGTCAAGATGAGCATGAATCCCTTTGATGAGATCGCTGTCGAAGAAGCGACTCGTCTGCGCGAGAAGGGGGTGGTCACGGAAGTGATCGCCGTGTCTTGTGGCGTGACCCAATGCCAAGAGACGCTACGCACCGCGATGGCGATTGGTGCTGATCGCGCCATCCTCGTTGAAACTGATGCAGAACTCCAGCCGCTCGCAGTAGCCAAACTGCTCAAGGCTTTGATGGACAAAGAAGGTGCACAGCTCGTGATTTTGGGCAAGCAAGCGATTGACGACGACTGCAATCAAACAGGACAAATGCTGGCAGCGTTGGCCGATATCCCGCAAGCCACGTTCGCATCGAAAGTTGAAATTGCTGACGGCAAAGCCAGCGTAACGCGTGAAGTCGATGGTGGCCTTGAGACGCTGTCGATCAGCCTGCCAGCCGTGATCACCACCGATTTGCGCTTGAACGAGCCGCGTTATGTGACGCTGCCCAACATCATGAAGGCGAAGAAAAAGCAAATGGACATCTACAAGCCCGAAGACTTAGGCGTAGATGTGACACCGCGCATTAAAACGCTCAAAGTCACTGAGCCAGCTAAACGCGGCGCGGGTGTCAAAGTACCTGACGTGGCGACGCTGGTTGCCAAGCTCAAGCTCGAAGCCAAAGTTATTTAAGGAATCTGAATCATGTCTATTCTTGTTATTGCCGAACACGACAACGCATCCATCAAGGGTGCAACTCTTAACACCGTTACAGCAGCATTGGCCTGCGGACCAGATGTACACGTGCTTGTGGCAGGCTCTGGCTCACAAGCCGCAGCCAGCATGGCTTCCCAAATAGCTGGCGTTACCAAAGTGATTCACGCAGACGCGGCTTATTTTGAACACGGCTTGGCTGAAGAAGTGGCGGCGCAAGTCCTGGCGATTGCCGCCAACTACAGCCACATCTTGTTTCCAGCGACGGCAAGCGGCAAAAACATTGCGCCGCGTGTGGCAGCAAAACTCGATGTCGCGCAGCTATCGGACGTGACCAAGGTCATCGCTGCCGACACGTTTGAGCGCCCTATCTACGCCGGCAATGCAATTGCGACGGTGCAGTCTAGCGACAGCACCCACGTGCTCACCGTTCGTACCACGGGCTTCGATCCAGCAGCCAGCACGGGCGGATCGGCACCTGTGGAAGCTTTATCCAGCGTGGCTTGTAGCGGCAAGAGCACATTTATGGGTAGCGAAATTGCCAAGAACGATCGTCCAGAATTGACGGCTGCCAAGATCATTGTCAGCGGCGGACGAGCGCTCGGTTCTAGCGAAAAATTCAACGAAGTGATGACGCCACTCGCCGACAAGCTGGGCGCTGCGCTAGGTGCTTCACGCGCCGCCGTCGATGCGGGCTATGCGCCTAACGATTGGCAAGTCGGTCAAACGGGCAAGATCGTCGCGCCGCAGCTCTATGTGGCATGCGGTATTAGTGGCGCGATTCAGCACTTGGCAGGCATGAAGGACAGCAAAGTCATCGTGGCGATTAACAAAGACCCCGAAGCACCGATTTTTAGCGTGGCAGATTACGGCTTAGAAGCCGATCT
>JANPAY010000352.1:0-2847 GCA_031430155.1 Comamonadaceae bacterium | reverse complement strand
CAGAGTCAAAAATGCTGGAAGCCCCAGTACGCTATTTACGATTACGCCTGAGCATTCGCTCTCAGACGCGATGAAGCTTTTGGAGCTGAATGATATTGGTTCCTTGATTGTCATGTCGCAAGGTAAGGTCAGTGGGATGCTGACGTTTCGCGAGGTGATTAGTGCCATTGTTAAAAACAATGGCGTGGTTGGAAATGCCACAGTTGATGACGCGATGGATAAATCACTACTCATGTTTACATCAGAGACCGAATTAGACGAAGTCCGTCACATGATGCTCACACACCACGCCCGTTATATGCCCGTGGTTGACGCAGGGGTGCTTATGGGCGTGATTAGCTTCTACGATGTCGCTAAAACCATTGTCGATAGCCAAAACTTTGAAAATCAAATGCTCAAGGCTTACATCCGCGATTGGCCAGTCGAAGAAGAAAAAACGGGCTAGCCAGTCGTTGATGGTTTAGCCTTTGTTGGCTAAACCTAGTCGTTCAATGGTGGCTTTTTCACTGACAAAAGAATCACGCGCAAATTTTGTGTAGTCCGCCGTGTTCATGTAAATCACGGTTTGATCAAACTTTTCAAATGAGGCCATCACAGCAGGATCGTCGAGCGTCCGCTTAAACGCGTCATGAATCGTTTTTGTGACGGCAGCGTCCATGCCTTTAGGACCGCACACACCAAATGGTGAATCTGATACGGTTTGATAACCCAGTTCGTCGAGTGTGGGAATATTTGGCCAACGCTTGGTGCGCTTGCTGCCATAAGAGGCCAAAAGTCTGAGCTTGCCTGATTCGACATGCGGTGCCCAGCCGGTGGCATCGCTGGCGGCCATGATGTGACCGCCCAAGATCGCTTGCATGTTCTCCGCGTTACCTTTAAACGGCACGTGTGTGAGTTTGATGCCTGCACGTTGTGCAAACTCTTCAACAGCCAAGTGCGGACTGGTGCCCGTTCCTGTTGAGCCATAGGTGAATTTTTCTGGGTTTGCTTTAGCAAATGCGACCAAATCTTTGATGCTTTTAATAGGCGAATCTGCAGGCACGACAAGTCCGAATGTGTAACCCGTCAGGCATGCAATCCAAGTGAAATCTGTCAAGGTATTGAATTGCACTTTTTGCATGTGCGGAATACGGAAAACGCCGTGTGGTAGTTGAGCCAGCGTGTAGCCATCGGGCTTGGCGTTGACAAGCTCATTGGCTCCAAACGTGCCGCCAGCTCCCGCTTTGTTTTCAACGACGATGGGCTGTCCCAAAGTTTCACTGGCGCTTTTACAGATGGCGCGAATCACCGAGTCGGTTGATCCACCGGCTGGCCACGGACAAATGTATTTAATGGGTCGATTGGGATAGGCGGCACTCTGCGCGATGGCGGGTACAGATGGAAGGGCGAGAGCCCCTAAGCCAGCAGCCGCACCTGCAAGCACCGTGCGCCGAGTTGTCAATGTTTGAGTCATGTAGTCATCTCCAAATAATTAAAAATTAAAACCGTTCATAGCCCATGAGGAACCGCCATTGTCCAACTTCTAAACCTGCCAAGAGGATGCGTCCGACACGAATGCGTCTCATGGCCTCTATTTGCAGACCCACGTGCTGGCACTGCGCAGCAATACTGCCAGGGGCATAGCCTTTAATGGCGAAGCGTAGCCCTGTGATTTTTTCGGTTTGCTTGCTCATGGCGACCTTCATGGGGGGGCGATTGAGTCCTCGTAGTTGCTGCTCGGATACCTCGCCCGCAACATCCACCATGATTTCGTGCTCATTCAAGGCACTATCTTGAACGAGCTTTCGCTTAACGGGGAAGTCTTGCGTGAACACCACCAAGCCGCTAGCTCCCGTCTCTAGGGGTGTGACACACACTTGGTCTTTTAAGTGCCGTTGCAAAAGCCGGGTACCCGAGCGATCGGTACTGGCGCGGCTTGCCAAGGTGATGCCCTCGCAAGCCTTGCCTACTGTGCCTTCCGCAGAGATGCCAGAGGGTTTGTTCCACAAAATCGTCATGGGCAAAATAGGCGCAAGCTTGGCTTGTGAATCTAGTTCAATTCGCTCACTGCCATCACCTTTAACTCTGTGCTGGGGGCTTTCAATCACCACGCCATTCACGCGGACATAGCCGCCTTCGATGTACTGTTCCGCTTGCGCTCTGGACAGGTTGTGCGTTGCTGCCAAGTGCTTGGCGAGTCGCAAGGAGTCATTCTTTTTATCTTCAGTCATGCATGCAGTTTAAAGTACAGGCATGACTCCCCAAATAAAATCACTCGGTCTTACTGCCTTTTTGACGCTTTTGCTCATCGCTTTCATGATGGGCTCTAACCACGTGGCGGCACGGCTGGCCTTCAATAGTGGGCTTGATGTCGCCACTGCGGTGTTGGTGCGAAGTGCGGTCACGGCCATGGTGGTTGCCGTCATCGTGATGTGGGCGGGACTCAGTTGGCGCATCGATGCCAAACAAAAGCGCGGCTTGCTGTTTGTGGGGCTGCTGATTGGTGCGCAAAGCCAATTACTGTATGGAGCAGTATCGCGCTTACCCGTGGCGCTGGCTTTAATTGCCTTCAATACTTATCCGCTATGGACGGCGTTATGGGAACGAGTGGTTTACGGCAAATCCCCCGACAAAGCCGTCTTGCAAGCGTTACCTATTCTTTTGCTGGGTTTGTGTCTCGCGCTAGATGTGCTGGGCGCGGCGTCGGGTTTAGGCGCTGGCGCGCATGCGGCGCAAATAGGCGCAGGCGTGGCTTTTGGATTAGCTGCAGGCGCAGTTTTTGGGCTATCCATGGTGGTGATGCAGCACGAGACGATCGGTATGGACGGACGCGTACGCACGGTTAATACTCTGGTGATTGCGAGCGTG
>JANPAY010000351.1:0-2700 GCA_031430155.1 Comamonadaceae bacterium | reverse complement strand
GCGCATTTCCAGGTATTGATGCCGAAGAGCGCGGTCAGTCTGAAGCGATTGGACGCAATATTTTTGAAATGGCGCAGTTAGAGACCCCCATCATCACGACCATCATTGGTGAAGGCGGCTCTGGCGGGGCGCTGGCGATTTCGGTAGCTGACCAAGTTTTGATGTTGCAATACGCCGTCTATTCGGTCATTAGCCCTGAGGGTTGCGCGTCAATTTTGTGGAAAACCTCTGATAAAGCCTCAGTCGCTGCTGAAGCGCTAGGTATTACCGCGCCGCGCCTCAAAACGCTGGGATTGATTGACAAAATCGTGGCTGAGCCAAGTGGCGGCGCACATCGCGATCCTGCGCAGATGGCGACAACCTTAAAGCGCTGTCTTAGCGACGCGCTGCGCTTAGTCGCTGATTTGAGTGTGAAAGAGTTACTCGACCAGCGTTATGAACGTCTGCAAAGCTATGGACGTTTTGGCGAAAGCTAAAGCAGTATATGGCTCGCAGGCCATACTGGCCGTGGCTTACAGCGGGGGCGCGGACTCAACAGCGCTCTTGATTGAAACTCAAAAGCAATACCCTCATCAAACGATTGCCTTTCACGTGCATCACGGCTTGCAAGCGGCCGCTGATGATTTTGTGCAGCATTGCCAAGCCTTTTGCAATGCCCTCAAAGTGCCGCTACATGTGGCATACGTCGATGCCAAGCACGCGAGTGGAGAAAGCCCCGAAGACGCGGCGCGAGGTGCGCGCTACAAAGCGCTGATTGAGTTAGCGAATGAACATAAAGCCAGCAAAGTCTTATTGGCACAGCACGCAGACGATCAAGTGGAAACTTTGATCTTGGCACTGTCAAGGGGCGCAGGGCTTGGCGGCTTGTCAGCAATGCCAGCTAAGTTTGAGCGCGGTGGCGTGCAGTTTGAACGCCCGATGCTGGATCAAAAGTCGGCGGATATTCGTGCAAAGTTGAAGGCTGATGGCACTTCGTTTATTGAAGATCCCACCAACGCCGATAAAGCCTTTACACGCAACAAAATCAGACTCGATGTGCTGCCTGCGCTGCAAGCGGCTTTTCCAGAGTACGCCGCCACGTTTGCAAGATCAATCTCGCACATTGCACAGGCGAATGATTTGCTCGCAGACCTTGCTGGCATTGACTTGGCGCAGCTCGGAAGTCCTCCGCGCATCAAAGATTTACAAAATTTGGAAATCAATCGCCAAGCAAATGCGATCAGGTTTTGGTTGAAATCTACATACGGCGTGATGCCTAGCACGGCGCAGCTAGAAGAGTTGCTTAAACAAATTGCGGCTTGCCAAACGCGTGGACATCACATTCACCTCAAAGTAGCGACGGGGTTTGTCAGCCGCTTGGATGACGTGCTTAGTTACAATCATCAGCTTTGATTTTTGATTCACTCACCATAGGTTTTCATGTCTTTAATTGTTCATAAATACGGCGGCACGTCGATGGGTTCTACTGAACGCATCCGCTTGGTCGCCAAGCGCGTTGCCAAATGGGCACGTGCGGGTCATCAAATTGTGGTGGTGCCAAGTGCGATGAGCGGCGAGACCAATCGTTTGCTCGGCCTAGCCAAAGAATTAGCACCAGCTAAAGAAACAGCGGCTTACCAACGCGAGCTTGATATGCTGGCCTCTACGGGCGAGCAGGCCTCGAGTGCCTTGCTGGCTGTGGCTTTGCAGGCCGAGGGCATGCCTTCCGTGTCTTACGCGGGCTGGCAAGTGGCCATCAAAACAAACTCGGCTTTCACCAAAGCGCGTATCGAGTCGATTGACGACAAGCGAATCAAAGCCGATTTGGATGCGGGCAAAGTGGTCATTGTGACGGGCTTTCAAGGCGTCGATCCTGATGGCAACATCACGACGCTGGGGCGCGGCGGCTCGGACACCTCAGCAGTGGCGGTGGCGGCGGCGCTCAATGCCGCGGAATGCCTGATCTACACCGATGTGGATGGCGTGTACACCACCGACCCGCGTGTGGAGCCGAACGCTCGCCGCATGGCGCGTGTGAGCTTTGAAGAGATGCTGGAGATGGCATCCTTGGGCTCCAAAGTTTTGCAAATTCGCTCAGTTGAGTTTGCTGGCAAATACAAAGTTCCGCTGCGTGTGCTGTCTAGCTTTACGCCGTGGGATATCAACATCGATGAAGAAGCCAAATCTGGCACTTTGATTACTTTTGAGGAAGAGGGAGCAAGCGCTATGGAATCAGCAGTCGTATCAGGTATCGCGTTTAACCGTGATGAGGCCAAAATTTCAATCTTGGGTGTGCCCGACAAGCCAGGCATTGCGTATCAAATTTTGGGCGCCGTGGCAGATGCCAACATCGAAGTGGACATGATCATTCAAAACATCTCCAAGGATGGCAAGACCGATTTCAGCTTTACCGTCCATCGCAACGACT
Source organism: Comamonadaceae bacterium (assembly GCA_031430155.1). Classification (GTDB taxonomy): domain Bacteria; phylum Pseudomonadota; class Gammaproteobacteria; order Burkholderiales; family Burkholderiaceae_C; genus JASGCK01. The sequence goes on along the minus strand of JANPAY010000351.1, from coordinate 293 downwards.
TCGCTCGCGTGACTGATTTGTTAAAAGCCAAAGTTTTGCCAAGCTTAGGCGTGACTGACTTTGTGGGTGATACCAAGATTTGCAAAGTTTCCATCGTTGGCATCGGCATGCGAAGCCATGTGGGCGTGGCCAGCAAGATGTTCCGCTGTTTATCTGAGGAGGGCATCAACATTCAGATGATTTCTACCTCCGAAATCAAGACTTCCGTGGTCATTGACGAGAAGTACATGGAACTGGCGGTGCGCGCGCTGCACAAAGCTTTTGATCTGGACCAGGCACCAGCGTAAAAAAAC
>JANPAY010000350.1:0-2214 GCA_031430155.1 Comamonadaceae bacterium | reverse complement strand
GTAGCCACGTCGCCGGTGGGAAACCAACCATTGACAAGCGGATTGCCGCCCTCACCCTTAAAGTACTCAGCGATCACCCACGGCCCTTTCACCAGCAAATCGCCAGAAGATTTGCCATCCCAAGGTAGCTCCAGGCCCGCCTCATCCACCACTTTCATATCTACGCCAAAAATCGCACGGCCTTGTTTCAGCCTGATTTGCATTTGCGCGTCTGCTGGCAATGCGAGTTGTTTGTTTTTAAGCGTGCACAGCGTCCCAAGTGGCGACATTTCCGTCATTCCCCATGCATGTAGCACCTCCACCCCATAATCATCGTTAAACGCTTTAATCATGGCGGGTGGACAAGCCGAGCCGCCAATCACCGTACGCCGCATCGTGCTGAACCTGAGGTTATTCGCCTTCATGTGCGCCAGCATCATTTGCCAGACCGTTGGCACGCCTGCCGAATACGTCACACGCTCGCCTTCCATGAGCTCGTACACGGATTTGCCATCCATTGCAGGGCCAGGAAACACAAGCTTCGCGCCCGTCAGTGCCGCGCTATACGGAATGCCCCATGCATTGACGTGGAACATGGGCACGACAGGAAGAATTGAATCGCGTGCCGAAATGCACATGACATCGGGTAAGGCTGCCGCGTAAGCATGTAGCGTCGTGGAGCGATGTGAATACAAAGCCGCCTTTGGATTGCCCGTTGTGCCACTGGTGTAGCACATGGACGACGCGCTGTTTTCATCAAATTGAGGCCACTGGTACGTCGTTGACTGCTTGCCAATCCACGCTTCGTAACTGACCAAATTAGGAATGCCCGAATCCGCTGGTAACTTGTCGGCGTCGCACAGTGCGACATAGGTCTTGATCATTGGGCAGCGCGCATGCACGGCTTGAACAATGGGCAAGAAGCTCATATCAAAGCACAACACTTCGTCTTCGGCATGGTTGGCGATCCAGACCACTTGATCGGGATGCAAACGCGGATTCAGCGTATGCAGGACACGCCCAGAGCCGCTCACGCCAAAGTAAAGCTCTAAGTGACGATAGCCGTTCCAAGCGAGCGTCGCCACGCGGCTAGAGAACGCCAAATTCAAACCATCGAGTGCATGCGCCACCTGGCGAGAACGTTTCGCGACATCAGCCCATGTGTAGCGATGCAAGTCGCCCTCCACGCGGCGCGAAACAATCTCACCATCGGCGTGATGGCGATCTGCAAAGTCGATCAAGCTTGAAATAAGTAACGGTTGGTCTTGCATCAGGCCTAGCATGGGAAACTCCTAAATTGGCTTAAATAAAAAAAGTCATTGTTCCAGAAATGACAGCGCGTGCCATCGGTATCTGCCCTAATCTGGATAATGACGGCATGATCCGATCCTTCCCCGTATTTCCTACGTCCACCCACGCCATGCTGTGGGCAGCTCTTGCAGGATTTTTATTCGTCTCGCTCAACACCATCGTTCGCTCACTAGCCAGAGACCTCGATCCGTTTCAAGCTCAGTTTTTGCGTTACTTTTTAGGGCTCATGCTGTTTACACCGTGGGTTGTCAAAAACGGACTTGCTGCCTACAAACCCAAGCAAGTCAGTGGGCAATTCACACGCGGGGCTTTTCATACCGTTGGCCTCATGCTGTGGTTTTATGCCCTGCCCAAAATCCCTATCGCCGACACCACGGCGATTGGCTTTGTGGGTCCCATCTTCATCATGATTGGCGCGGCTTGGTTTTTGGGTGAAAAAATGCACGCTGACCGCTGGATCGCCTCGCTTCTCGGTTTTACCGGCGTGATGATTGTGGTCGGCCCTCATCTTGGCGGCACAGGCGGTTGGTACAACTTGGTCATGCTCGCCTCGGGGCCACTGTTTGCAGCATCGTTTCTCATGACCAAGGCGCTCACCAAATACGAAACCACCCGCGTGATTGTGTTTTGGCAGTCACTCACAGTGAGCCTATTTAGCTTGCCGCTCGCCATCATTTATTGGAAAACACCCACGCTGGCACAGTGGGGCTTATTTGTTATTTGCGGCGCACTAGGTAGCCTCGGACATTTGAGTCTGACCAAAGCGTTTCGCTCAGCCGACATTTCTGCCACGCAATCGCTCAAATTTTTAGAGCTCATTTGGGCCGCCGCTTGGGGTTGGCTCGCGTTTAATGACGTGCCTACGCAAACCACGCTGATTGGTGGTGCCGTGATTTGTACTGCCACTATTTGGATTGCACGGCG
>JANPAY010000349.1:0-2638 GCA_031430155.1 Comamonadaceae bacterium | reverse complement strand
CGAACTCGGTAATGTCCGCGCCGCTACAAAACGCCTTGCCAGCGCCCGTCACCACAATGGATTTCACAGCCGCATCGGCATTCGCCTTGTGCACACCGTCAGCAATGCCAAGCCGCGTGGCGTGCGACAGACCGTTCATAGGGGGGTTAGCAAGAGTCACGACAGCAACGTCGCCAATCACTTGATATTGAGCAGTCATAAAAGTTCCTTATTCAAAGTTACATACAAACGCAAAAGCGCAGACAGATTTACAAAAAAGCACGATCGTTCGATATTCTAGCGGTATTTTTTTGAGGTTCGTTTTAGGGCTTTGTTTTTATCAACCGCTCAGTGCGTAAAAAATTACGAAGACCCTCTTCAAGACTCTGCTTAACGGCGTGAACTCTAGCAAAGGCTGAGTCCGTCTGAGCATGGAAGACCGGATCATAGTTATCGCGCGTCATCGCATCCTTAAAAGCATTAAATGCACTAATTGACGCTTCATGCAAAGCAAGTATGCTAGGAGGCAAAATCAAACGCGCTTTACCTTCTTTTGCTTTTGATTCCGACAAAAATGCATCCAACTGCTCAAAAAATATATCCTTTGTTTTGATTACTGATCCGTCCGGCATCCGATGGGCATCTTGATTGGCCGCGTTCTGACAGAGCCGATAGTGACGGTAAAAGGTATCGTAGTAGTCGAGTAAAAGGTCTAGATACTTGGCATAGGAAGATTCTCGCAGCTTAAGTTCGTGATTAATGCTTGCCAATTGTTCGGCGAACTTTGCGGATTCGCGTTGGAGAATTCGTTTAGCGCAAATATTGCCGAGCCAAGCAGTCAGGCTAGCAATGACAACAGCGGGACTACCAAATGCCGTGATAAGTGTGAGCCAACTATCAAATTCGATTTTCATTAAATATCCTTTGAAGCTAGACAGAAAAACTGTAATCTGATTTAACCGAACGTTATCCATTCAATTATGAGCATCACCACTAAACAAGACTATCAAGCAGTCCTGAACGAAATTTCAAACCTGATGGCACTTGATCCTGACATTGGCACTCCCGATGGTGACAGGCTTGATGCTCTCGTCACGCTGGTGCAGGCCTACGAATTAGAACATTACCCAATCGCCTCGCCAAGCCACATGGAGAAGGCTTAGCCGCTCTGATCAAGCCGCCACGCGAGTCCGTTTTCTCGTCATAGCACGGCCTGCAATTTGAGCGGTCTTTTCGGTGAACGCCAATAGTCCTAGCAGCGCTTCATTAACCGCACTCGCAGTCGGAAAAGCTTTTGCTACGGTGTCGTCTAGTAACACAAGATTTGTACCTTTTGAAACACGCGCAAAGTATTTCCCACGAACACCTTTGCCCAAGTCTTCAAGTCGGTACTCGGTACGCATATCGTCTTTAGCTTTGTTCATAAATTCCTCGTTCATGTTTCGTTGCTCGTCTCGCACTAATGATTCTAATAACGCGATTGCGCTCTATGTGAACCACCGCCAACAGCCGCCCTTCAGTTGAATAACCAAAAGTTACCATCCGTTCCTCGCCAACGGAGTGATCTGGATCTTGGAAAGTGTACGCCAACGCATCACCAAATACCGATGCAGCGACCTCAAAGGTCACACCGTGCTTAATGGCATTTTTTGCTGCCTTTACTTTGTCCCATTCAAATCTTTGAGTCACAAGAGCCTCCTATGAGCATCACAACCGCCCGCGCTTCCATAGCCAGCCCCTCTCCCACAGGTCCCATCCTCTCGGCGGTCTTGGCTTTGACGTTGACTTGGGCTATGTCTAACCCCAGCGCTTCACTTAGATTTTTCCGCATAGCGTCGATGAAAGGCGCGAGCTTTGGCGCTTGCGCGATGACGGTGCTGTCTACATTGCCAATCTGCCAGCCGCTCTCTCGCACTAGCGCTGCCGTGTGTTTGAGTAGCGCTACGGAGTCCGCGCCTTTGTAGCGCGGGTCGGTATCGGGGAAGTGTTTGCCGATGTCACCCAGTGCCGCCGCGCCTAAGAGCGCATCGGTAATGGCGTGGCACAGCGCGTCTGCGTCGGAATGCCCGAGCAGGCCTTTGTTGAACGGAATCGTCACACCGCCCAGCACAAGCGGCCTGCCTTCTACCAATTGATGTGTGTCCCAGCCTTCGCCAATTCTGAATGTGGGTAGCGGTAAAAGATTACTTGCCATATTCGTCTTTCTGCTATTCAAAATCGCTTCAGCCAAGGCGAAGTCCTCGGGATACGTTACTTTGAAGTTTTGGCTGGAAGCCTTGACCAGTTTGGGCTGCAAACCGATGGCTTCCATAGCGCTTGCATCATCGGTGACGACGACACCTGCCTTGGAAGCCTTATCCAGTGCGGCTTGCAGAGCACCCACTCTAAACATTTGCGGAGTTTGCGCAGCCCATTTATCTGCGCGATCTACCGTGCCATCGACTCGCCCCTCACCCGAGGATTTCAGCGTGTCTGCCACAGGGCACGCCAAGAGGCCACCCACCGCGTCATGCTGGCATTCGTCGATCAAGTGATTTATCTGCTCGGGCGTGATGAGACACCGCGCTGCATCGTGCACCAGTACCCAATCGGTACTGCTGCAGCCCATATCCAGTAAGGCTTGCAGGCCATTTTTAACGGTCTCAGCACGGGTTGCACC
>JANPAY010000348.1:0-5075 GCA_031430155.1 Comamonadaceae bacterium | reverse complement strand
TTCAAAGTGCCAAACGATTTACCCGCAGGCACGCACGTTCACGCTGGCCTAATGGCGTTTGCCGACTGGCTGATTGCTAGCAGTCAAAACTCAATTTAAGACACCGCATGTTTAAAACGCTTTGCTTCATTCGCTCCGTCCTTTGGCTCATCTGGACGGCTGCCATCATCATCCCTCTGGCCCTACTCCTTGTGCTTTCTGCCCCCTTCTCTGGCTGGCGTTGGCTCTACCGCATCGCTAACTGGTGGGGACTGTCGGCGGTCTACGGCATGAAGTGGATTTGCGGTGTGCACTGGCGCATCATGGGCTTTGAGCATCTACCCACGGACGGCAGAAAAGCCATTGTCCTGTCCAAGCACCAATCGACTTGGGAGACCTTGGCCTATTTGGCGTTAAGCCCGCGGCCACTTTGCTACGTCTATAAAAAAGAATTGCACTGGATTCCATTTTTTGGCTGGGCGATTGGCAGTATGAAAATGATCCACATTGACCGCTCGCAGCGCAGCGCCGCTTTTAAAAAAGTGGTGGAGCAAGGTCAACGAGTGATGAAAGAGAACCGCTGGGTCATCATGTTTCCAGAAGGTACGCGCATCGCACGCGGCAAAGCAGGGACATACAAATCAGGCGGCACACGTTTGGCCTGCGAGACAGGCGCTTCGATTATTCCTATCGCTGTATCGTCCGCAAAATGTTGGCCAAAAGGTAGCTTTATCAAATATCCAGGGGTCATTGATATCAGCATTGGCAACTCGATTGCAAGCGCGGACCACACGCCCGATAGCTTGATGTTGGAGGTACAAACTTTCATTGAATCCGAGATGCACCGCCTTGATGCTCAAGCTTATTCAACAAGCGTTTGATTGGGCCGTAGGCCCAGAGACCCTATCTGATAAGGCGCCTCCAAGAGCTATTGCACCAAAACTTGAGCCAGGCAAACGCCAAATCTCGCTGCAAGGCCAAACAGTTATTTATCAATTTGAGCGTAGCAAGCGCCGCACAATTGGCTTCATTGTGGGCGATCAAGGACTACTGGTCAGAGCGCCGCGATGGGTGACGATTGGCGAGGTGGAGTCAAGCATTCAAGAAAAGGGCGGTTGGATTTTAAAAAAACTGCACGAGGCGCAAGACCGCCAAGCGCATAGCCAAAAAGCCGCGATGGTGTGGACGGATGGCGCAAGCATTGACTATCTCGGGCAGCCGCTCACTTTGCAACTTGGTGCCATGGTCACGACGATTGACCCCGAACAGCAGCGTCTGTGGGTTGCTCTGCCAGCGTCTGCTAGCGAAATTCAAATTCAAGATACCGTTCAGTCCGCTATCCAACGCGCCGCATTGTTATTGTTTGAAGAGCGGCTCAATCACTATGCGCCGCTGCTTGGCGTGCATTGGAAGGGACTCAAACTTAGCCATGCGGGCGGACGTTGGGGTAGCGCTAAATCGGATGGCACGATTCGCCTCAATTGGCGGCTCATGCATTACCGATTGCCCGTGATTGATTACGTCGTCGTGCACGAACTCAGCCACCTGCGCCACATGGATCACAGTCCGCGCTTTTGGGATACGGTCGAGTCCATCATGCCGGACTACGCCAAGCTTAAAAAAGAATTGAAACCGTAAAGCTAGTGGATTCCAGCCTGCGCGGGAATGACGTGATTACGCTTTTTTGGCTTTACGCTCTTCCATCGTTTCCGTCGGCGCGCCCGCCTCTGCCCAAGCCGTGTAGCCGCCGTCGATATGCGCCACATTCGTCATGCCCATATCTTGCAAAGTCTTAGCGGCTAAGGCGCTGCGCCAACCAGCACCACAAAACAAAATGAACTCCTTGCTCTCATCCGCCCAAATTTTCTTGTGATACGGTGACTCAGGGTCAACCCAAAACTCCAGCATGCAGCGCGGTGCGTGATAGCTACCCGTGACCGTACCAGCGGTCAATTCGCGCACATCGCGGATGTCCACGATTTGCACACGGGGGTCGGCTAGGCGAGCACGCACCTCGTCCACTGAATAGGTTGTTACCTCAAGCATCGCCTCATCCACCAAAACTTTAAAGCCTTTGGTAATTGCCATAATGTGCTGTCCTTAAAATAAATAAATTCCATTATCCGGCAAGGAGACTTCTACATGGCGACACGCGCGCTCAAAGCAAAATTGAATCTTGGTTGCGGCCATAACAAGCTGGCAGGCTATGTGAACGTCGATTCTGCGCCTGCGTGCAAGCCAGATTTAGTATGGGACTTAGACGTGACACCTTGGCCATGGAAGACAAGCACCATTACAGAGGTTGTTCTGTTTCATGCCCTAGAGCATATGGGCGCGACCAGCGAAGGCTTCTTCAAAATCATGCAAGAGCTTTACCGTGTCTGCGATGCCAATGCCATCATCAAAATCACGGTGCCACACCCACGTCACGACAATTTTATTGGCGACCCCACACATGTTCGCGCCATTACGCCACAGCTCATGACCTTGTTTAGTCGCGCCAATTGTGATTTATGGAAATCACAAGGGGCATCCAACACACCGCTGGCGCATTACTTAGATGTCGATTTTGAAACCCTACGCGCTGAAGTCAAGCTGGACGAGCCTTACGCAAGCGCCTTAACTAACGGCCAATTACAACCGAACGATGCAGCGGTGCTGCTACGAGAGCGCAACAACATTGCAACAGAGTTTGTGATTGATCTGCGCGTGGTTAAAAACTAGAGCAGCTCAATCGCGGTCGCCGTTCCTTCGCCGCCGCCAATGCACAGCGTGGCAAGTCCACGCTTTTTGCCGCGTGCTTGCAAAGCATGAATCAAGGTCACGATGATGCGAGCGCCTGACGCCCCAATCGGATGACCCAGCGCACACGCACCGCCGTTCACATTGACGATATCGTGCGAGAGGTTTAGCTCCGTCATCAGCGCCAAGGGCACAACCGCAAAGGCTTCGTTAATTTCCCATAGGTCAACGTCACTGACCTGCCAGCCCGCCTTAGCTAAGGCTTTTTGTGTGGCTCCCAGCGGCGCGGTAGAGAACCATTCTGGCTCTTGCGCGTGCGTGGCGTGCGAGACCATTTTTGCAATCGGTTTGCACCCCAGTTTGGCAGCGGTGCTGGCACGCATCATCACCAGCGCAGCCGCGCCGTCGTTGATGGACGAGCTTGAAGCAGCGGTAATCGTGCCATCTTTTTTAAACGCAGGCTTGAGAGATGCAATTTTGTCCAATTTCGCTTTGGCTGGACCTTCGTCAATGGAAATCACCGTCTCGCCCGAACGCGTTTTCAGCGTCACAGGCGCAATTTCTTTGGCAAACGCACCCGACGCTGTGGCGGCTTGTGCGCGCTGCACACTGGCAATGGCAAACGCATCTTGCTGCTCGCGTGTGAAGTTGTATTTAGCCGCGCAGTCCTCGCCAAACGTGCCCATTGAGCGACCAGCCTCGTAGGCATCTTCTAGTCCATCCAGCATCATGTGGTCATAAATACGGTCATGCCCAATGCGGATACCGCTACGCCCTTTCAGCAGCAAATGCGGTGCATTCGTCATGCTCTCCATGCCACCCGCAATCATGACCTCGTGCGTGCCTGCGAGCAGCATGTCATGCGCCAACATCGCCGCCTTCATGGCCGAACCGCACATTTTGGACAGTGTCACTGCGCCAGCCGACTTGGGCAGACCGCCTTTAAAGCCCGCTTGACGCGCAGGCGCTTGACCCTGCCCTGCCATCAAGCAATTGCCAAACAGCACCTCCCCCACCACGGCAGGGTCAATGCCTGCACGCTCCACGGCAGCCTTAATAGCGACACCGCCAAGGTCATGGGCAGCAAGCGATGTGAAATCACCTTGGAATGCGCCCATAGGCGTGCGGACGGCTGAAACGATCACAATGGGGTCGGTAGTGGTAGACATAAATAATTCAATAATGTAGAAGTTGACAAGCTCTAAATTCTACAAACTCACTGCTCACCTTTCCTGACATTTCCTGACATCTATTCACACTTGCCATGACGACCGATTTACCCGCTCACACCTTTCTCAAGACTTATCCCGCGCTATTTGAGCCTTTGCCTAGTGGTGCGGCCTTCAAATTCTCTATTAAAGATTTGTTTGACGTTGCGGGTGAAGTCACCACGGCGGGCTCCAAAGTCTTGCTGGATGCCGCGCCTGCCAGAGTGGATGCCGTTGCCGTGGCTAGGCTTAAAGCCGCTGGTGGCGTGGCGGTGGGACGCACCAATATGTCGGAATTTGCATTTTCTGGCGTTGGATTTAATCCGCACTATGGCACGCCAGTCAATCCAAGCCCTATGCTTTGCAGCCCAATACCGACAAGGGTTACGGGCGGATCATCCTCGGGAGCCTCAGCCAGTGTGGCTTGTGGAGCCGCTGATATTGGACTTGGCTCAGATACAGGTGGCTCGCTTCGCATTCCTGCGGCGCTGTGCGGCTTAGTCGGCTTTAAAAGTACCGCTCGTCTTGTGCCTAGAGCGGGTGCTTTGCCGCTGTCCACCACATTGGATACGGTTGGCGCCATCACGCGCGATGTAACCACCGCCATCAAAGCGCACGAGATTTTGGCTGCGCGAAAGGTAGCGCGAAACAACAAAGCACTTAGCAGCTACCGCGTCGCTGTAGTTGATAACGTCTTTATGGACGGCATGGACCAAGAGACATCTCGCGCATGGAACGATGCTCTGCAAGCCTTACTGGATAAGGGCTTGCAGATAGAGCACCTTACTCTGTCTGAGCTAGCCGAAATTGCCACCATGAACAAAACGGGCGGCTTTAGCCCGATTGAGTCGTACCAGTGGCATAAGGATCTAATAGCAGCGCGGCAGGCTGACTACGATCCTAGAGTTGCCCAGCGCATTTTGCTAGGCAAAGCGGCCAGAGAATGGGATTACCTCCAACTCGTTCGCTCTCGCAACGACTGGATCACGCGCGTCACAGAGAAGTTAACGGGTTTTGATGCCGTGCTCTCGCCTACCGTTTCAATCGATGCAATGGTTGGCGCAAGGATGGGCACGGTAGGCGAGAGCACGGCATCAAAACCCGTTAACTTCTCTGTGACGCGCGTGATCCAGTCGTTGCGAGAGC
>JANPAY010000347.1:0-1758 GCA_031430155.1 Comamonadaceae bacterium | reverse complement strand
ACCCAGCCAACCGCGCCAAAACCTAAAGTGGTAAACAACACCACCCACACAAAACGGTTACTTAAATCTGCCCAAAGTAAGGTTGATATAGCAATAGAAACTAATATCAATGCGCCGCCCATGGTAGGCGTGCCTGTTTTAATCAGGTGTGTCTGCGGGCCATCATCACGCACAGCTTGACCAACCTTGTATTCAGTGAGCTTGCGTATCATTGCAGGGCCTGCGATAAAAGAAATGGCTAAAGCGGTAAGTGTGGCTAACACTGCGCGTAAGGTGATGTAATTGAATACATGAAACCCACGAATATCGTGTGACAGCCATTGTGCTAACGTAAGTAACATTTAGTGCTCCTCTCCATTTTTTGCTGCGCTTGTGTTTTTCACACTTGTAGCTTCAGCGTCTGTATTTTTTATCACTATTGCGTCCACAACTCGTTCCATCGCCATAAAGCGTGAGCCTTTTACCAGCACATTCGTGCCTTGCTGCATTTGTTTAAGCAAATCCGCAGCCAAATCTTGAGGTGTCGCATAGTGTTTAGCGCCTGTACCAAAAGCTTTAGCCGTTTCAGCACTCATATCACCGAGTACAAACAAGCTTTTTAGGCCACTTGCTTGAGCATAGCTGCCAATTTCAGCATGCATTTCTGCCGCGTTATCGCCAAGCTCACCCATATCGCCAAGCACCAATATTTTTTCGCCTGGCATCGCCATCAACACATCAATCGCCACCTTCATCGACATCGGATTTGCGTTATAGGTATCGTCAATGACTAAAGCACCATTCAGCCCTGATTTTTGCTGTAAGCGGCCTTTTACACCTGCGTAATTTTCTAGCCCTGTTGCAATCGCCTGAAGTGACGCACCCATCGCCAACGCTGCAGAAGTTGCCGCGAGCGCATTCATCACATTGTGCAAACCTGGTGTTGGCAAACTTACGTTTATCGCGCCTTGAGGCGTTGTGATTTCAATATCACTCGCATTGGCATGCAATTGATATTGAGCAGTAACATCTGCTTTATTTTTCAGCCCAAAAGTCATGATTTTGCGTTGACCAGCCAAGCCCAACCATAGCGGCGCAAACACATCATCCGCATTAATTACCGCCGTGCCATCTGCAGCCAAACCTTCAAATATTTCGCCTTTAGCTCTGGCGATCGCTTCAAACGAGCCAAGTTCGCCAATATGCGCATTGCCCGCGTTATTGATCAGCGCAACTGTTGGCTTGCCAATTTTAGATAAATAGCTGATTTCGCCTGTGTGGTTCATGCCCATTTCAGCTACGGCATAACGATGTTGAGCTTTTAACTTAAGCAAAGTGAGCGGCAAACCAATGTGGTTATTTAAGTTACCCACTGTGGCTAATACTGCATCTGGTTGATCGCATGCAGCTCTTAGAATTGAAGCCAGCATTTCTTTTACCGTTGTTTTACCGTTACTACCCGTCACCGCGGCCAAAGGAATACTGAATTTATTGCGCCAATAGGCAGCTAACTCGCCCAAAGATTGGCAAGTGTCATCTACCAATATTGCAGGTTGTACATCAAGTGCTTTATCTGAAATCAACACAGCAGCAGCGCCCTGTGCAAGGGCTTGGGCGGCAAAGCTATGTCCATCAAAATTATCACCTTTTAACGCGACAAATAACTGACCTTTGGTTACGTTGCGGCTATCTGTGCCCACACTGGTGAACGCTACATCTGCGCCCAAAAGTGTCGCCTGCATCGCTTTGGAAGCTTCGGATAGCAACATCATATTGCAG
>JANPAY010000346.1:0-8118 GCA_031430155.1 Comamonadaceae bacterium | reverse complement strand
GAGGGCACATAAGGAAGCGCATCCTTTGGCAAACGAAGTAGCTTTTCCGAGAAGCAGCTCTCAAGGCCGACGTAGTCGTCCTCCACCACGACGTAGTCCATGTGCGGCGAATGCGTAGTAGCGGGGTGGCCAAGCGCCATGACTTGCAGCGGAGCGAAACGTAAATTGCAGGCGAACATGGTGAGCGGGAACATCCCCACGCTTGGCATATAAAAAACTCTGGCTTGCTTGGCAATAGCCGTATCACGAATATGTGCCATTTGCTCGATCATCGAGCCACCTTTAATTTCGATGAATTCATCGAATACAGCGCGGCCTAAGTCATCTACGTTACTGGGGTAGCCCATAGCAACCACGTTGAAATGGCGGCGCGCGGCGCGCATGGTGGTCGAGTGCGTGCGGTAAATCGAGTGGGATCCATTGAACCACTCAAGTACGACGAGCATGGTCGGTTTTTCGCCTTTTGGTAATGGATTCAGTGGCGGTGCATCCGATAACCCGTTTTGCAGCATTTTGTTGCGCACGATAACGTTGATCGCACCTTTGATGCGATGACGATCGGGTCGATCCGCATAGCTGCAATGCATGTAAACATCGTGCATGATGCCAGACGGAAGCTGGTCTAAATCCATCTGTTGTAATTTTTCTGGTAGCCAGCCCAAGACAAGTTCGCGCTTGGCATGTGCAGACGGCGAGGCTAAAAATCTTGGTGCCATCCATAGCATGCACAGACTGACCGCTAAGGCTGGGTTGGCACCCCAAAGGCCATCCAAATTGATTGGAATCTCGGATTCAGGGAAAGCCAGTAAGGCAAATTTATTTAAGTTGTCGGGAGTGAGCTGTAGCTCATCCTTATCCCAGCCAAGGTTGTTTAAAGCTCGAATGACGTGATCGGCATTACGGAAGGGCGTCACAGCAAACAATGTCCCCAGCCAGCGCTGTAGCTGTAGCGCCTGGGCATAACCTTGTGGCGACAGTGTGAATCCTGGATCTAAAAATAGGTGGGAGATGGCTGAGGCAATACGCGTCAAAATGTGCGCATCTACATCGTCCCCATTGGCCAATGCGGCCATGGGCTTCGCTGAAAAACTGGGTGCTAAGTTGCCATAATGGTTATCTAGCATCTGCAAAAGCTGCATCAATTCGCGTCCCGACGCTTCATATTGACGTGTATTCACTGCATGCTCGAAGCGTTCTAAATTGAATTCCATAATCTAATGTTGGACAGATGAGATATCGATAAAAATAAAGCTTAAGTTTACATCGAAAGTGTTAGTAATTCGATATATTGACTGGTGCTAGCAATCACAGGATTCGTCTTGTGGCAGTGATCGGCAAGCGCGCCATGGATGATGTTACCAAACTGCTGACTGGTCACGCCCATCGCTGCAAGCCCCGTAGGAAGTCCAAGCCTCATGTTCATGTCTTTAATGGCGGTTGGAATATCGGCGCCTCGACCCTCGCCAAGCCCCATTGCATAGGCCATGCGGTCTAGTCTGTGCTCGGTTTGAATCGATTTCGCCTGTGCGTTGAACGCCACCACGGCAGGTAAAAACATGGCGTTCAGTGTGCCGTGATGCAGCATCGGATTCACGCCGCCAAGGCTGTGACTGAGCGAATGCACGCAGCCAAGCCCCTTTTGGAAGGCCATTGCGCCCTGCATAGATGCGCTCATCAGCTGCCTGCGTGCCTCGCGATCCGAACCGTTTTGCGTCGCTCTCTCGATGTGCGCCCAAGCGCGTGTGAGTCCATCTAGCGCAATCCCATCTGCGGGCGGGTTGAACAGTGGCGCCATAAAAGTTTCCATGCAATGTGCGACAGCATCCATACCTGTGGCAGCGGTCAATTTAGGCGGTAGTCCCAGCGTGAGATCAGGATCACAAATTGCGGTTTTGGGCACTAAAAACCAAGAGTGGAAACCCAGCTTGCGCCCATCGGCCACGATGATGATGGCGCCACGAGCCACTTCAGATCCTGTGCCACTGGTTGTGGGAATGGCAATGAGTGGGGCGACGCGTTCTGAGATGAGGTTAGAGCCCCCTTCAATCGTGGCAAAGGTTTTGAGCGATCCGATCTCGCATTTCGTGTGCGTCGCCGCAATCGCCACGCCTTTGGCGCAGTCAATCGCCGAGCCGCCGCCCACGGCAATAAGGCCATCACAGCCGCGTTGCTGATATTGCTTGGCAGCGGCCATCACAGCCGCTTCGGTGGGGTTAGACGGCGTTTGATCAAAGACTTCCACCGTCATACCGCCAAGTTGGTCTAGCGCCTTTTGCAAAATCCCAGCCGCTTTCACTCCTGCATCGGTAATGATGAGCGGCTTGGTGATGCCGACGCGTTGGCACTCCGATTTGAGCAGCGCAATCGCACCAAAATCGAACTGAATTTGCGTCACGTAATTGATAAAAGCCATCGGGATAAACTCCTCAGGTACAGCGGATACAGAAAAAATAATCATCCTATTCTAGGGAAGCCACCATGATGCAGTCGGATTTTCGTTTTTCGCACATACTTCGCGTCCGATGGGTCGAAGTGGATATGCAAAAAATTGTCTTTAATGGACATTATTTGATGTACTTTGATACAGCGGTAGCCCATTACTGGCGAGGCCTAGCGATGCCTTATGAGGAATCCATGCATCAGCTGGGTGGCGATTTATACGTCGCCAAAGCTGTGCTCGAATACAAAGCCTCAGCGCGGTACGAAGACCGCTTGCGCGTTTGCTTGAAGCTGGCTCGCATCGGCAATTCATCCATGACGTTTACAGGCGCCATCTTTTGCGACGGCAAGCTTTTGGTCACAGGCGAGCTGGTTTACGTGTACGCCGATCCCGTCACGCAAAAGTCGCAAACCGTGCCCGATGTTTTGCGCAGTTGGCTGCTTAACTTTGAAGCTGGCAAACCAATGACACGCCTCGAAGCTGGTGCTTGGCAAACCCTTGGCAAAGATGCCATGGCGCTTCGCACCGAAGTTTTTGTAGAAGAGCAGGGCGTGCCACTGGCGTTAGAGCATGACGAGTGGGATGCAAAGTGTGAACACGCGGTAGTTTTCAATCGACTGGATCAACCCATGGCAACGGGTCGCTTGTTGCCTGCTGAAAATGGCACTTCCCGCATCGGGCGGATGGCGGTAAAGCGCGTGTTGCGTGGCAGCGGCCTTGGCGAAATCGTGCTGCAGGCCTTACTGGATAAGGCTTCCAGCAGGGGTGATTCGGAGGTTGTGTTGCATGCGCAGACCAGTGCGCAAGACTTTTACGCCAAGTTTGGCTTTAAAGCGGATGGCGAAATTTATGAAGAAGCGGGCATAGCGCACATCACAATGCGCAAGCGTTTGGTTTAAATATCTTCTAACAACGGATAAGGCAGTGGCAACATTTTGAGCGCCAGCCCATCCTTTGAACCAAGCCGCAAATCCGCGCCGGCACTGCTGGTTTGAATGCAAATCAAAGCCAAGTCGCCGTCCGTTTGCACCACAACGCCCACGGACTCATCGTCCTGCAGGCTATATATCTCTTGGCCTGCAACTATGGCGGGCTGGGAAGACTTATCTAGCATGGCTTGCGAGGCATCGACCAAGTACGTTCTACGCTTAATCGCACCTCTAAACTGACTCCGCGCCACGATCTCTTGTCCTGGATAGCAGCCCTTTTTGAAGCTCACCCCGCCAATGGATTCGTAATTCAGCATTTGCGGCACAAACAAATCGACCAGCGGTGCGGTAATGCGGGCCACGCCGCGCGGGACTTCGCGCTGGGACCACGCAGCTAGGCCATGCTTAGCAAAGAGTTCGGGCAGCATGTCGTCAGCAGCGGTAAGCGTCAGCTTGGCGCGCATCACAAACATTGATAGGCGCTTGAGAGTGGCAGCGGCAATATCTTTGGAGAGCACGAGGTAAATGTCATCCGTGCTGAGTTTGATACCCCAAAAACTGGCCAGCATCCGTCCTTTGGGGCTGCAATACGCGGCGAGCTGCCATTGGTTCGGCTTTAAAAGCACAAAATCGTTGCTAAGCTGGCCTTGCAAAAACGAGGCAGCGTCCGTGCCGACTGCTCGGATAACTGAGAGATGGTTAAATTGTTCCATGCCTCCATTATCATCACCCTCCATGATTCGCCGATTGCTTTTACTCATCATTGCCTCCACTGCTTTGCTATTGGCGGGATTCGTCGTTTCTGCCTTTTGCTGGCTGAATACGCCCTTGCTGCCACAGGACGCGAGCGCGGCAACCGAAGTCACCATTGATGCGGGTAGCTCTAGCAAGGGCGCAGCTAGCAGCGTCGCTAAAGCCACGGGAAGCAATCAAACGCTGCTTGCTGTGTGGTTTCGCGTTGCCAGCTTTGCGTACGGACGCAGTAAGCCGATTCGGGCGGGCACGTATGCGATTGAGTCCAATCTCACGCCGTACGGCATGCTGCACAAGATGGTGTCGGGCGACGAGATCATGCTCGCGCTGGTTATTCCTGAGGGCTGGACGTTTTCGCAAATGCGCGCTGCTGTCAATAGCGCGCCCAATCTCAAACACACAACGGCTAATTTGAGCGATGCAGAATTGATGACGATTTTGGGTAAAAGTGGCGCACTGCCCGAAGGACGTTTCTTCCCTGACACCTACGCTTATGCCAAAAATGCTAGTGATTATGCGATTTATAAACAAGCCGCAGCAACATTGGATAAACGCCTGCAAGCTGCATGGGATGGACGTTTGCAGCCGACACCACTTAAAAACGCAGATGAATTACTTGTGCTTGCCAGCATCGTTGAAAAGGAGACGGGCAAGCCCAGCGACCGCGCCGAGATTGCGGGCGTGTTTGTTAATCGCTTAAACAAAGGCATGCTTTTGCAAACAGATCCCACGGTGATTTACGGTATGGGTGAGCGATTTCTTGCGCAGCGCAAGAACATTCGTCGCACTGATCTCACGCGCGACACGCCCTACAACACCTATACCCGCGCGGGTTTGCCGCCAGGTCCGATTGCGCTGGTGGGCAAGGCTGCGTTAGATGCTGCCGCGAATCCTAAGCCCACGAAAGCGTTGTACTTTGTGGCTCGCGGTGATGGTAGTAGTCAATTTAGCGCGACTTTACCGCAGCACAACGCCGCTGTGAACCGATTTATCCGAGGTCAACAATGAGTGCTAACCAAGGCAAGGGTCTTTTCATCAGCTTTGAAGGCATCGACGGTGCTGGCAAGTCCACGCATATTGCGGGTCTCTCGGAAGCCTTATCCAGTAAGGGCTGCGTGGTCACACTGACCCGCGAGCCAGGTGGGACGGCGCTTGCCGAAAAATTACGCACGCTGATTTTGAATGACGCAATGGACGCGCTGACAGAATCGCTTTTGGTTTTCGCTGCAAGGCGAGATCATGTGCAAAACGTGATTCGTCCCGCGCTTGCTCGCGGGCAAGTCGTGCTTTGTGATCGCTTTACGGACGCAACCTTTGCCTATCAAGGCGCAGGGCGTGGGTTTGACTTGAAAACCTTGTCCACATTGGAGTCGTGGGTACAGAGCCATGACCAGCAATTGCTTCAACCCGATTTAACGTATTGGTTTGACCTAAGTCCGAGCCTTGCCGCCGAGCGCTTGGCTAGCGCCCGCGTGCCTGATAAATTTGAGTCTCAACCTGTGGCATTTTTTGAAGCCGTGCGCAGCGGTTATGCCGCGCGTGCGGCGGCGGATGAAAAGCGGTTTGCGCGAATCGAAGCCAATCAAAGCAGAGAGGCTGTGCTTGCTGACGTGATTCAAGTTGCCAAAGATCGAGGTTATTTGTGAAAGACCTCGCACCTTGGCTAGAAGCTGACTTTGAGCACTTGCTGGCGCAGCGCGGTCACGCATGGCTAGTTACTGGTACTGCAGACCTTGGCCAGTTTGAGCTTGCGATGGCGATGGCTACAAGCGTACTGTGTGAAAAGCCTATAGCGAATGATGCTTCGCGTGCTCGATTGAATAAGGCTTGCGGGCAATGCGACTCGTGCCTCATGGTCCGTGCTAAGTCACATCCCGATTTAAGTTTACTGATACCTGAAACACTATCGATAGAGCTTGGTTGGCCGCTCAGTGAAAAGGCTCAAAAAGAAATTGATGAAAAAAGAAAGCCAAGTAAGCAGATAAAGATTGAAGCTATACGGGATTTGGTCGAATTTGGACAACGCACCTCTGCGAGGGGTCGTGGGTTGGCCGTTGTTATCTATCCTGCGGACGCAATGAATCAATATTCCGCCACAGCGCTTCTTAAAACGCTTGAGGAACCAGCGGGTGAGGCTCGTTTTTTTCTTGCAACCGAAGACAGCGCTGCGCTGCTTTCCACCATCCGCAGCCGCTGCCAAAGTTTTGTGCTGACACCGCCGCAGGCGAAGCTGGCTGTGGCTTGGCTGGCATCGAAAGGTGTAGCAGAAAAAGACGCGAACGTCTGGCTTAAAGCGGCGGGTGGGCAACCACAAACGGCGCTGGCGATGAGCCTGGCGATGCCGAAAACGTCAGCTTGGCAAGACTTTCCAAAGTTAATTGCTAAAGGCGCGTTGCCGTCTGAGTTGCCTGCTGCGTTAACTGAAACACCTGCCGCGTTGGTCAGCGCCTTGCAAAAACTTTGTTACGATGCGATTTGCATCAATCAAGGGGCCGAACCAAGGTTTTTTGAGTCCTTTACAAGCACATCGTCACTTTATAAGCTGACCATGTGGTCTAAGACTTTGAATGTGCAGGCTAGGTCGTCTGAGCACACCTTGAACGCGGGTTTGATGATTGAGGCTTTACTGGCCGAAGCTAAGCAGGCTATGGCTTCCAAGTGATTTTTGAGATTTATTTCTATGTTTGTGGATTCACATTGCCACCTCAATTTTCCTGAGCTTAAAAGCCAGATCAAAGACATCCGTGCTGCGATGGTGACTGCCAAGGTCACGCACGCGATGGTGATTTCGACGACGCTGGAGGAGTTCCCAAGTGTTCACGAAATGGCAACCACGTACGATAATTTTTGGGCAACCGTGGGCGTGCATCCTGATAACGAAACAACAGAGGACGGCGTGCCGATTCAAGAGCCAACTGTGGATGATTTACTCACCCGAGCTGGTCTGCCCAAGGTGGTGGGCATTGGCGAGACGGGGCTGGACTATTACCGCTTGAATGGCCGAACGATTGCGGATATGGAGTGGCAGAGGGAGCGCTTTCGTGTTCACATTCGGGCAGCGCAGGCGTGCCAAAAGCCACTCATCATTCATACGCGTAGCAGTTCGGATGACACTATTGCGATCTTGAAAGAAATGGGCGAAGACGGCGGTGTGTGTGCGGCTGGTGGCGTCTTTCATTGTTTTACTGAGACAACGGCTGTGGCAAAGGCGGCGCTTGATTTAGGTTTTCATATTTCCTTTTCTGGCATCCTCACGTTTAAGAATGCACAGGCGATTCGCGATGCGGCCACTTTTGTGCCACTAGACCGCATCCTAATTGAGACCGACAGCCCGTACCTTGCACCGTCGCCTTATCGCGGTAAAACTAATACGCCAGCCTATGTACCGTATGTTGCGATAGAGCTGGCACGAATTAAGGCAGTACCCGTTGAGCAAATCGCCCAAATCACAGGGGATAACTATTTCAATTTGTTTAAGGGGGCGACGCGATGAAATCGATGATTCGACTGATTGGCCTTGCTTACGTCTTAGTTTTATTCACTTCGTCAGCACAGGCGGGTGCCTACGATGATTATTTCCAGGCCATCAAAACGGACGATACACGTACACTCACGACGCTTTTATTTCGTGGAATGGATCCTAATACGGTAGGCCCAGATGGCCTACCAGGCTTGGTTCTTGCCGTACGAGATGGTTCCCTTAAAGCCGCTCAGTTATTGCTCTCGCAAAATAAAACACTGATTGATGCACGCTCACCGCAAGATGAGTCTGCTCTGATGATGGCCGCTCTGCATGGTCATGAGGCTTTGGTTAAAGCGCTGATTGCCAAGGGAGCGGATGTCAATAAAACGGGGTGGGCGCCGCTGCACTATGCCGCTACAAAAGGCCACATCAGCATTATTAAATTACTCTTAGAGAAATCGGCTTATATCGATGCGGAATCGCCCAATAAAAGCACCCCCTTGATGATGGCCGCCATGTACGGGACATTTGAT
>JANPAY010000345.1:0-4275 GCA_031430155.1 Comamonadaceae bacterium | reverse complement strand
GGCGTTTTCGCGATAACGACGAGCTGCGTTTTAGTCTGCGCGCACTCGAGCGCTTTTTCCCTGAGCATGGCCATGTGTATGTGGTGACCGATCGGCAAACGCCCAGCTGGCTTCGAGCCTCGGATCGGCTAAGCATCGTCGATCACCACGATTTAATGCCAGCTAGCAGCCTGCCAACTTTTGATTCCGGACATATCGAGTCATATATTCACCGCATCCCGAACTTGTCTGAGCGTTACTTTTATTGCAATGACGATGTGTTTTTTGGTGCGCCCCTTGAGCTGGGACATTGGTTTTGGCAGGATGGGTTTTATGTGGGCTGGTCGGACGAGGCCGAGGTGACGAATGAGCCCATGCGCGAAGACGCCACAGCGCTGGAAAACGCGTGCCGTTTATCCAATCAATGGCTGACTCGCGAGGCTGGCTATCAGCCTACGTTTCGCACGTTTGCTCATGCACCTAGGCCGATGCTCAAATCTGTTTTGTTAGCTTTAGAGGACAAAGCGCCTGAGCTATTTGCGATGGTTCGCTCGACGGTGTTTCGCGTGTGGGATAAGCCCACGATCGTGTCCGATTTCGTTTTGCGCTGGTCGCTGGCGCATGGGTACGCCAAGATTCGCGACTATCGGCACCTACACATTTCTACGGGCGATGCCGCGCTGGCAGATGAGTTGACTCAGCTATCTGGCAGCATCGGGCAGCTTGATTTCTTTTGCATCAATGACACGCTAGACGATGCCAAATTTAGCGACCCAAGGCTGCAATCGGTCGCCAGTGCTCTGGCGCTTTGGTTGCCGACACCTTCTGCCTTTGAATACTAAAAAGTATGGAATGAAATAACATTTTTAAAAATAATAAGAATCTAAGTTTGTAATAAAGTAGCGTCATGCAATCTTCTATTCTCCCTAAAGCTGTTCTTTTTGATGCCTATGGCACGCTACTCGACGTGTACAGCATCGGCAAACTTGCGGAAGATATCTTTCCCACGCAAGGCGCGGCGCTTGCCAATATGTGGCGCGATAAGCAAATTGAGTACACGCGGTTAGTGACTACATCGAACGATGGCGCGTTTTATCAAGACTTTTGGGCGCTAACGCGCGCCGCGTTGCGATACACCTGTAAGCGCTTGAAATTGGATTTAAGCGCAGCATCCGAAGAGGCGCTGATGCAGCAATACCGTTTGCTGGAGGCCTTCCCTGAAAACATCCGTGTGCTGGAGTCACTCAAAGCCAAAGGCATTCCGACTGGTATCTTGAGTAATGGCTCGCCCGAGATGCTGCACGCGGCCGTCGCTCACGCCAAGATGGATGGCCTCTTGGATCACGTTTTGAGCGTCGACGCCCTGCGCCAATATAAAACCTCGCCGAAGGCTTATGCGCTGGGGACGAGCAGCATGCAGCTGCCAGCGTCCTACATCTTGTTTGTCAGCTGCAATGCGTGGGATGCCCTTGCTGCCACATGGTTTGGTTACCAGACTTTTTGGGTCAATCGCTACAACGTGCCGTTTGAAGAGCTGGGAACTGAGCCAACCCACACAGGTAAGACGCTTGACGACGTACTTGCTTTATTTTGATTTTTGAAGGAAACCACCATGACTACATCTCGCACTCAAGCAGGCAATTTACAAGTTGCAACTGTCCTCCACAACTTCATCGAATCCAAGGTTTTGCCTGGCACAAACGTATCTGCAAGCCATTTCTGGCAAGGCTTTGACGCCCTCGTGCGTGACCTTGCGCCTAAAAATGCGGCGCTCTTGGCTGAGCGCGATCGCCTGCAATTGGCGCAAGATGCATGGCACAAAGCCAACCCTGGCGAGATTAAAGATATGGCGGCGTACCGTAAATTTTTGACGGAGTGCGGCTATCTTGTGCCCGTTCCAGCGGCGGTCGAAGCCACCACGAAAAACGTGGATGCAGAGCTGGCGATTCAAGCAGGCCCGCAGCTGGTTGTACCCGTGCTGAACGCACGCTATGCGCTTAACGCTGCCAACGCCCGCTGGGGCTCGCTATATGACGCGCTGTATGGCACGGATGCGCTGAGTGAAGCTGACGGTGCTGACAAAGGCAAAGGCTACAACCCGATCCGCGGCGCCAAAGTGATTGCCTTTGCGCGTAACTTTTTAGATCAATCCGCACCGCTGGCTGGCGGGGCACGTCACATGGACGCTGCACGCTATACCGTGCTGGAGGGCAAGCTGGTTGTGGCTTTGCTGGATGGCACGACAGTTGGTTTAGCGAATTCTGCGCAGTTTGTGGGCTATACAGGCGATGCGGCTGCGCCGACGTCGATCTTGCTGGTCAACAACGGCGTGCACATCGACATCCAAATTGATCGCACCACCACCATTGGAAAAACGGACGCAGCAGGCGTGTCGGACGTGATTTTGGAAGCGGCGCTCTCCACCATCATGGATTTGGAAGACTCGGTCGCCGTGGTGGATGCCGAAGACAAGGTTGTGGCTTACGAAAACTGGCTCGGCATCTTGCAAGGCACGTTGCAAGAGTCGCTGGAAAAAGGCGGCAAAACGATTACACGTAGCTTGAATGCAGACCGCGAATACACGGGAGCTAATGGCGGCAAAGTCAAGCTGCACGGGCGTTCGCTGATGTTTGTGCGTAACGTCGGACATTTGATGTGCAACCCTGCTATCTTGTTTGATAACGGTAAAGAAATTCCAGAGGGCATCTTGGATGCGGTCGTCACGGTTGCCATTGCCATGCATGATTTGAAGCGCACGCCAGATCAAATCCGTAACTCGCGCACAGGCTCGATCTACATCGTCAAACCCAAAATGCACGGCCCTGCCGAAGTGGCATTTGCGGCGGAACTGTTTGGACGCGTGGAAACCATGCTGGGTTTGCCTGCTGACACGGTGAAATTAGGCATCATGGACGAAGAGCGCCGCACCAGCGTGAACTTGAAGGCGTGTATTGCAGCCGCAGGCGCGCGTGTCGCCTTCATCAACACAGGATTTTTGGATCGCACAGGCGATGAGATGCACACCGCCATGTACGCAGGCGCGATGCTGCGCAAAGCTGCGATGAAGGGCACGAAGTGGATTGCGGCTTATGAAAAATCGAACGTCTTGTCGGGCCTGATGTGCGGCCTGCGCGGACGCGCCCAAATTGGCAAAGGCATGTGGGCCATGCCCGACTTAATGGCGGACATGATGGTGCAAAAGAAAGCGCATCCACTCGCGGGCGCTAACACTGCGTGGGTGCCAAGTCCCACAGCCGCGACGCTGCACGCACTGCACTACCACCAAGTGAACGTGGCAAGCATTCAAGCCGAGATGGAAAAAGATGCGAAGAGCGCCGCCGCGCCTGCTGCATTCGAAGCACTGCGCGACGATATTTTGCAAATTCCTGTTGCGCCAGCCGACGTGCAAGCCAGCTGGACGGCGGCAGATAAGCAACAAGAGATCGACAACAACTGCCAAGGCATTTTGGGCTACGTCGTGCGCTGGATTGACCAAGGCGTGGGCTGCTCCAAAGTGCCCGACATCCACAACGTCGGCCTGATGGAAGACCGCGCGACTCTGCGTATTTCCAGCCAGCACATCGCTAATTGGCTGCTACACGGCGTAGTCACAGAAGCCGAAGTTCGCGCCAGCTTTGAGCGCATGGCGGCGGTGGTGGACGGCCAAAACGCAAGCGATCCGATCTACAAACCAATGGCTGGTAACTTCGCAACGTCAATGGCCTACAAAGCCGCGACAGACCTTGTGTTTAAAGGGCTAGAGCAGCCAAGTGGGTATACCGAGCCACTCTTGCATGCTTGGCGGTTGAAGGTGAAGGCTGCAGGTTAAGTGGCAAAGTGTTATCGCTTAAGGTATATTTCTCACCTTTAATAAGGAAAATAAGATGAAATTGAAACTAGCTTTTGTGGCTGGCGTGGCGGTTTTGGCGGGCTGTGCTTCGCCTACGGTCGTGCAATCTGTGAAGCCGAATGACAGCACTTTGACATGCGCACAACTACAAAATGAGTTCAATGAAGCGGAGCAATTTAAAAAAGAAGCAGACGCTGAAAAAGGTGTGACGGGCGGCAATGCCTTAAGGTTGCTGTTTTGGCCAGCTATTATTAAAACGCAAATGAACGCTAATGAAGCGACTGCAGCTGCTGATAATCGTAAGGTGCATATCGCCAATCTGATGAGTCAGAAGAGCTGTCCGACCCCTGTTAGTGCCACACCAGCAACAGCGCCTGCAACAACTAAATAAGCTGGCTAGCCTCCTCCACCCACCAAGCCGCAGCAGCAAAGTAACTCTCCCACAC
>JANPAY010000344.1:0-8457 GCA_031430155.1 Comamonadaceae bacterium | reverse complement strand
TCTTTAGTTCGATCTTGAATTGTTTTTGCTATCAGCTGTTACCACTGATAACCACTCATATAAACGGAATTGATGATTACTTCTATTCTATCTATGTGAGCGTTTTCGGTCATAAAGACCATTGTTCTTTGAACATGGCTTTTACCTCTAACGCCCACACTTATCGGCTGTATTTTTTTAATGATCAACTTTGTTTTTTAGACTTGTTTGCCGCGATGTGCAAAGAGGGTCTATTGTGCCACGATTTTTATCTACCCTGCAATTTGTATGGTTATTTGAATCTCTTCATTCACCAAGCAAACTGCTTCGTTTCACAACCTCTTCCGAAGAAGGGAACTGCGAAGTATAGCTGTTTTTTGTTTAGCCCTTCAACCTAAATGGTTATTTAGATATCTTCATTTCACAGCCCTTGCGATGAAGGGAACTGCGAAGTATATCAGGGTTTCTACCGCCCCGCAAACTTTTTGAATGCGCGCATTTGTGAAGGGTGCATGGAAAATGCTCGTAAGCCCATAGCCAGCAAGGCTTGGAAGTGCGACTCATCCCCCGCCATTTCCCCGCAAACACTAATGGATTTACCCGCTGCAAGGCATTGTTTGATGGTTGATTCAATCAAGAACTGTACGGCAGGATGATTGGCATCGTAGAGATGCGCCACAGATTCATCCGCGCGGTCCACTGCCAGCGTGTACTGAATCAAATCGTTCGAACCTATAGAAAGAAAATCAAAATACTTAAGAAACATGGGGACAATTAACGCCGCTGCTGGCACTTCAATCATGGCTCCTAAACCGACTTCCCCGTAGGGCACGCCGACCGCGCCCAACTGCGTTCTTGCACGGTCTACCATGAGCAAGCACTGCTTGATCTCGCTCTCGTGCGCCAGCATAGGAATCAGTACCTCAATACGCCCATGCACTGCCGCTCGAAGTAGTGCCCGTAGCTGCGTCAAAAACATCGCTGGCTCAGCCAAACACCACCGAATCGCCCTGAGGCCCAACGCTGGATTCGTATGCGCACCCTGTTCTTGTCCGTGGCTCGCATCCAGCGGCTTGTCTGCGCCAATGTCAATGGTGCGAATCGTGACGGGCATACCCCTCATTGCCAGCACGACTTCGCTGTAGGCAGCGTACTGCTCTTCTTCATCGGGCAATTGCGCACGCCCCATAAATAAAAACTCGGTTCTAAAAAGCCCGATGCCCTGCGCGCCAGCAGCCAACGCTGCGGCCGTATCACTGGGAAGCTCGATATTTGCGAGTAACGTAATGGCCGTCCCATCAGGCGCTAACAGCGGCGCAGACGCCGCGCCTTTGGATTGGCTTGCCAGATGCTCCTGCCATGCAACCGATCCATCCGCCTGTTTTTGCCGATACTGCGCCAGAATGTCGTCTGTCGGATTCACAATCAGCACGCCCGCATCAGCGTCCACAATGACCCAATCGTCTTGCCGTACAAGGTGGCTCGCACTCTTGGCACCCACAATGGCAGGAATACCCATGCTGCGCGCCACGATCGCGGTGTGCGAGGTTTTGCCACCCACATCGGTCACAAAGCCGCTAAACACATCGCCTTTAAAGCGGATCATGTCTGCGGGCGATAAGTCATGCGCCACCAAAACAAGAGACTCGTGATCACTTTGGCTTGCACTCGCCAGCGGCGCCGTTCCCATCAACTGCGTCAGCAAGCGCTCCGCGACTTGTTCTAAATCGCCCTTGCGCTCACGCATATACGGATCATGCATATCGTCAAACTGTGCGGCGATCACTTCTAGCTGTGCGCTCACCGCCCATTCGGCGTTGTAATGCCGCGCTTCAATAAAATGCCGCACTCCGTCAGCCAGCGTCTCATCTTGCAGCAACATCAGGTGCACATCCATGATGGCTGATAGCTCCTGCGGTGTATCTTTGCTGGCGCTTGCGGAGAGGCTCTGCTGCAAGCGCTGCATTTCATCGACAACGGCATTTCTTGCGGATCGTACCCGCTGCACCTCGGTTAGCGCTTGATCTGGCGCAATAAAGTAATGCGCTACGCTGGCACGGCTAGACAAGATGCGCACCGCGCGGCCAATCGCAACCCCGTTGGCTGCACCGCCAAGACCACGCCCAACGGAGAGTCCGTGGACGCTAAAGGTCATAGCGTGCGCGCTTTCATTTACTCGCCTTCGCCAAACTTATCGTTAATCAGCTGCACCAGTGCCGTCATCGCCTCAGCCTCTTGGTCGCCCAGTGTTTCTAACTCCACGCTAGAACCAAGGCCCGCCGCCAACATCATCACGCCCATAATGCTTTTGGCGTTGATGCGGCGCTCGCCTTTGGTCAACCACACGTCGCACGGATAACCACCCGCCGTCTTGGTCAGCTTGGCACTGGCTCTGGCGTGCAGGCCCAATTTATTGGAAATCGTAATGGTTGTTTTCATAAATAATCGTTCAATTTTCCACTCTGTTTAAGTCACCGCTATCGCGCCAAGGCTGCCGCCGAGTAACGCCTTCTCAGCCATCACAGCTAGAGGCTCATTCCAATACGTAATCGCCCGAAAAAGCATCGGCAAACTAGCCCCCGCTACGCACAACACTTGCCCGCGCTTGACTGGCTCTGTCACCAATTGCTTAGCCACGTTACAGGGTGTAGCGCCGAGCACATCACTCATCACCAGCGTACCCGTCAGCCCCAAGCCCTGCGCTGCGGTATGAAGCAATGCCTGCGCCATGCCCAGCGTCACATCGGGCGACTGCTCTGGCGGCACATCAATCACCGACACACGCGAAGCCGCATCGGGAAAGGCGTGCAACGCAGCACTACGCAAGGCAGAAGCTAGCGGGGCATGGGCAATGATGAGGATGCTGTTCATGATGTGCAGATCTATTTGATTTAGATTATCACCGCTAGGCATGTCCTAAAATTTGCCTCAAATCAAAAGGAAACCACAAGGAAAAATATGGGCAATCGACTCTCACAAATCGCCACGCGCACCGGCGACGACGGCACCACAGGCCTTGGCGACAACACGCGCGTGCCGAAATTTAGCAGCCGCGTACAAACCATGGGCGACGTAGACGAGCTCAATAGCCACATTGGCCTCTTACTATGCGAAGACTTGCCCGCAGACATCCGAGAGTTACTGAATGACATTCAGCATCAACTCTTCAACCTAGGCGGTGAGCTCTCCATTCCAGGCTTTCAACTCCTAAAAGAAGAAGCCGTGATCCAGCTAGACGAGGCACTGGCGCACTACAACGAGACACTTCCGCGTCTAGCAGAGTTCATCTTGCCCGCAGGCAACCGCGCCGCAAGCCAAGCCCACATCTGCCGTACCGTGGCACGAAGAGCCGAGCGCTGGGTCGTGCAGCTTGGAGAGCTAGAGGCCATTAACGCAGCACCGCGCCATTACCTCAACCGCCTCAGTGATCTCATGTTTGTGCTGTCACGCGTTTTGAATCGGATGAATGGCGGAGATGATGTGTATTGGAAGAGTGAGCGGATGGCGCAAGCGGCCGCAAAATGACCTCCATCGTCTTAGATACCAATATCGTTTTGGATCTATTTGTCTATCGCGATCCTCTGCAAGCCACACTGGATAAGGCCTTGCAAGATGGTGGCCTGCAATGGCTTGCCACATCTGCCATGCGAGACGAGCTGGCTCGGGTGCTTGACTACTCGCAGGTTGCCAAGCTGCGACTCGCCAATGGGCAATCGGTGGATGCCGTTTTGGCGCAGATGGATTCGCTGACTCAATGGCTAGATGCCGCCCCAAAAGCGCCCTACACCTGCAAAGACCCAGATGATCAAATCTTTATAGATCTGGCTTGTCAGCATCGATGCGTGCTTCTTAGTAAAGACAAAGCTGTGTTGGCCATGCGCTCACGCTTAGCGCGGCTGGGCGCGACGGTCGCGCATCATTACACTGAGACCTCATGACTCAACCTAACACACCGCCCACACTCTCCCCCATGCCTAAAGCCGAGAAGCGCTTGCTCTACATCTTGGCTGGCATTCAACTCACACACATTGTCGACTTCATGATCATGATGCCGATTGGGCCCATGCTGATACGCGAACTGGGCATTAGTACCGATCAATTTGGCCTCTTGGTGTCCTCCTACTCTCTCACGGCAGCCATGGCCGGATTGATGTGCGCCATGTTCATTGACCGCTTTGGGCGCAAACGCGCTCTGCTCACACTGTATGCTTTATTTACACTAGCGACGCTGGCTTGCGCGCTGGCGCCTGGTTATCACGGCCTCTTAATCGCTCGCTCTTTGGCAGGCGCGTTTGGCGGCGTGATGGGTGCCTTGGTCAGCACCGTTGTGGGCGATCAAATTCCTCCAGAGCGCCGTGGCCGTGCGGGTGGTTATATGGCGGCATCATTTTCCATCGCCACCGTTGCGGGCGTTCCGCTCGGGCTTTGGCTAGCCAATCACACACCCGTGCTGGGTTGGCGCGCGCCATTTGTGTTTGTTGCACTGCTCTGCGCAGGTTTGGGCTGGGCAGCCTACAAGTGGCTCAAGACGGGTGCTCCCAGCCCTGTCATCTCCGAGGTCAATGCCTTCCAAGGGGCATGGCAGCGTATTCGGGACACCTTAGCCGATCCTGTCCACCGCTGGTCCATGCTATTTGGCTGCTTGATCATGTTCTCGATGTTCTCTATTATTCCGTTCATCACCATTTTTGCAACTGGCACCGTCAAGTTTCCTGAAACCATGCTGCCTATGATGTACTTGATTGGCGGCGCGTGTACGCTCATCACCAGCCGCTGGGTGGGCAAGCAAGCCGATCGCTTAGGCAAGCGTAAAAGCTTCCTTATATTTGGCTCTTTGGCCACCATCCCTATGCTCATCGTCACACATATGCACTCGGCTCCCGTCTGGGTCTATTTGATAGTCAGCACGTCCTTTTTTGTTATGTCCAGCGCGCGCATGATTCCCATGATGGCGCTCATCAATGGCGCAGCCCATCCACCTTTGCGCGGCACATTCATGAGCCTCTCGGCATCACTTCAGCAAGCCGCCATGGGACTGGGAGCATTCGTTGTAGGACATATCGTGAGCGTTGACGAAAGCGGCGTGATGCACCACTACAACATCGCTGGCTATCTCGCTGCCACAGCCATACTGGCGGCGCTGTGGGTCTCGGGTATGGTAAGCCAAAGAGGCTGATTATTTGTCCTTGCCTTGCGACACATCCATGATGAGTTTGGTAAGCAAATACATGCGCGGCTCAATCGAATCAATCAAGATGTACTCGGCATCATTGGAGTGCGCCCCAAAGCCACGTGCGCCAAAGCGCTCCAGCACGGCATTTTGAGTCTTTAGCGCTGCAAAAGCTGCGTCAGTGCCACCGCCCTCGGCTTGCGTGCTAAAGGATAGCTCCATACCCAAATCGTTTTGATACAGCTTTTTGGCGTAATTGGCCACAGCTAAAGCGGCGGGGCTTGATTGCAGCGGTGGCCTGCGGCGCTCAAAATTAAATTCAACCGTCGTGTCGGATATGAGCTTATTTTTAATTCGTTCTGCCACCTTGGGTTCAATGGCATCAAAGTCTGGAACACGTAGCACACGCACATCGGCGGCTGCCGTGGCTTTAGCAGGAATCACATTGCGATTGGTGCCCGCTTGCGCAATCGTCCAATTGAACTTGACGCCAGTCGCAGGATCAGACAAATCACGCATTTGCAAAATTTGATGCGACAGCTCGTACAGCGCATTGCGCCCTTGTTCAGGCGCGCCGCCTGCGTGCGAAGCCCTGCCCGTCACGCTCAAAGTCACCGCGCCAATCCCTGCCGTCACGAGTGAAATACGGTCTGATGCCGCTAGCGACGCTTCGCAAGAAAATGTCACGTCATGCTCCGCGCCTAGCTTAGTTAGCATGGTGCGCGACGCGGGCGAGCTAATTTCTTCGTCACCATTGATGAGCACTGTCACCAAACCGTAGTCTTTAAAGTTGTTGGCTTTTAACACTGCAAGCGTATGCAAAATCATCGCAATGCCTTGTTTGTCGTCCGAGATTCCAAGGCCATAGGCTCGGTTGCCATCCACACGGAAAGGTTGATTGGCAAGCATGCCCCGCAGATACACCGTATCCATGTGC
Source organism: Comamonadaceae bacterium (assembly GCA_031430155.1). Lineage (GTDB taxonomy): Bacteria > Pseudomonadota > Gammaproteobacteria > Burkholderiales > Burkholderiaceae_C > JASGCK01. The sequence continues at coordinate 2,371 of JANPAY010000344.1, read as the reverse complement.
GCAATCAGCAAAATCTTTTTTGTCCCCGTACCCACAAACTGCGCATGCACCATCCGACCTGGCTTGGCGGGCGTATCAAACATTTTGTAGGTGTCCGCACCTGGCTCAATGAACTCGACTTTCCCGCCTAAGTCTTTGAGTTTGCCCGCAATGAGTTCGGAAATCTTGTCTAGCCCTTCGCGGTCGCCGCTGCCAGACTCAATGGACACCAAGGATTTGAGCGTTTCTAAATACGGCGCCTTCTCCTTTTGCACCACGGACATGACAGAAGCATCTGGTGCGGCAAAAACCAAGAGCGGCGCAGCCAGCAGCGATGCGGCAATCAAACTCAAAGACTTCGACAAGCTCAGTCCAAACGGATGGTAGGCGTTTTTCATTTATTTCTCCTGTGTAATATCCATAATCAATCGGCTGGAAAGGTACAGCCTGCGCGGGATTGCGCCAATATCAGCATATTCCTCTTGGTTGCTGTGGTAGCCAAAGCCTGGCAATCCAAGCGCCTCAATCACAGGCTTGCCAGACTGCGACGCATAACCCGCATCCGTGCCGCCGCCCGTGACAGGCACGACAAAAATGCGTCCGCCGACTTCTTTATAAATCTCTACGGCCTTGGCCACCAAGGCTTTGCCCGCCGCATCCGCCAGAAAAGATGGGCGTGAATCGGGAATGGTCACTGTAATTTCGCTACCCGCCAATTTGGGCTTGGCTGCTCGCTCACGCAATTTAGCGATGGTCTCGTCGCGTAGCACGGGGTCAACATAGCGCAGCGTTGCGGTCAAGCTGGCAGAGTCAGGCACGATATTGGCAACCGTACCGCCCGTGCCAATCGTCCAGTTAAAGCGCAGTGCTTTGGCTTGGTTATCTAGCCCCGACGTGGACATCACATAGTCCGACATTTCTACCAGTGCGTTCACACCCTTCTCAGGTTCAGCACCCGCATGGGCAGACTTGCCTTTGAAGTCCACACGCACATTGATCCCGCCCGAGGCCGCCAAAATCATGGCTTCCGCAGGCACAGACGATGTGGGCTCATACGACAAAACAACATCATGCTCGCCGGCCAATTTTCGAATCAAGGCGCGTGAGCCAAAGGAGCCCGTTTCCTCATCCGTATTGAACATCATGGTGATTTGCGCAAAATCTTTAAATCCTTGCGCTTGCAACAAACGAACCGTATGCAAAATAGTCGCCACACCGCCTTTGGCATCCGCAATGCCAGGGCCGTAAGCGCGTTCAAAGGCCCTCTCTACTTCGCCCGTCGGCGTTTTCACTTTCTCAGTGCCTGTTTCAATCCGCCACGGCAATTTGGCGATCGTGCCCTTCACGTGCACGGTATCCATGTGCGCCATCATCAAAATCTTTTTACTGCCTGTGCCCTTGACTGCGCCGTAAATGTTTTCGCCAACGGGCTTGCTCACGTCGTTGGCTTGTGCAGCGCTTCGCGTCACGGTCGCGCCCAAGGCTTTGAGTTGCCCTTCTAAAAAATTCGTCATCACCGCCATGCCTTCGGCATTGGTAGAGCCTGTCTCTATGTTCACAAGACTCTTAAGTGTTTCAATGGTGGCGGGTTTGGCGGCTGTAGCAGCGGCAAAAAGGGCCTCGTTGCGAGCAGGCGGAGGTGTCGCCGTTTGGGCAGCAGCCCACCCAGAGGCAAGCGCAAAGGCTAAAACGGGTAATAAGGTTTTTGGCATGAGCAATCTTTCAAAACGAAAGATTAGATTTCAGCACCGCGCCCAGAAAAACAGTAGCGTATTTACCCCAACAAGCGGAGCAATTCCGAAAGGGCAAAAGTAACAGTCTGCTCGCGCACAGCAGCGCGATCACCATCAAAATGCTGGATGCAAGTCGTCACCACACCGCCCACCGAGAACCCAAAGCATACCGTACCCACAGGTTTTAAATCACTACCCCCGCCAGGACCCGCAACCCCTGTGACCGCCACGGCAACATGTCCTGACAGCCCCGCTGGATATGGCCTGCCAGCCATCGCCTCTGCAATTACCCGCACGGCGCCGCTTACCATGGCATGAGCAACCTCTTCGGACACTGCGCCATGACGCCGAATCGTGCTGGACGAGACGCCCAGCATCGCCGTCTTAGCGTCGTTGGAATAAATAATAAACCCGCGATCAAACCAAGCGCTTGAACCAGCCAAATCGGTACACGCAGCAGCAATCATCCCGCCCGTGCAGCTCTCAGCGGTCACCAGCAAAAGGCCACGGGATTGGAGCTTGGTGGCGAGTTGCTGGACTAACTTTGACGTTGATTTTTTAGTCATACGCTAGATCAGCGCAAGCTGTTTTTTAGTTTTACTTTTGGCGCTCATCGGCTTAGATGGTTTAGCTGCAAGCTTTACTAGGCTTGGGTTTTC
>JANPAY010000343.1:0-2148 GCA_031430155.1 Comamonadaceae bacterium | reverse complement strand
CCACCCCGACAAGATCGTTGAAAAAGTGGGTGCAGCGGATTACAAACTCGTGCATCACGCTAAAAACGGTCGCAGCGTGTACAGCTTTTGCATGTGCCCGGGCGGCACCGTGGTGGCGGCAACCTCCGAGGTGGGGCGCGTGGTGACCAATGGCATGAGCCAATACTCGCGCAATGAGCGCAATGCCAACGCGGGCATTGTGGTGGAAATTAAGCCAGCGGATTTTGGCGTGGATGCTACGAATCCAGCCACATCGCTTGCAGGTATTGCTTTTCAAAGGCAGTTAGAGTCTGGCGCATACCGATTGGGTGGTGAAAATTATTTTGCGCCTGCGCAGTTGGTGGGGGATTTTTTAAAGGGTCGAGCGAGCACGAAATTTGGCGATGTCGAGCCGTCTTACAAACCTGGGGTGCTACTCACAGACTTGACGGGAAGCCATATTCCATATGCCTTGCCAGCCTATGCTATTGCCGCAATTCAAGAGGCGTTGCCTGCGTTTGGTAAGCAAATCAAAGGCTTCGATAGGTTTGATGCATTGCTCACAGGTGTTGAAACACGCACCAGCTCTCCGATTCGGATTCGTCGCCATGTGGAGAAACACCCCGAGGCTTGCCAATCCGTGAATACGCGTGGACTCTATCCAGCAGGCGAAGGCGCAGGTTATGCAGGCGGCATCATGAGTGCGGCGATGGATGGCATTAAAGTGGCGGAGGCGCTGGCGAAGGCTATGGCTAAAGGCGAGAAGCGTTAAACCCCAAGTGCACGGCGCAGTTGCTTGCCTGTCCACTGGTCATCTTTTTTAAGGCTAGCAACCAGCTCGCACATCTTGGCGTTGACAGGCGCTGCCTTCCCATGCTTAGCGGCAAGCCGTACGACTGCGCCGCATAAATCATCGACTTCAGTGATGCGTCCACGCTGCACATCGTCCCACATGGAGGAGCGTGCCGCAGGATCCATACGCAGCATTTTGGGCGCGAGGCGTGTGAAGATAAAGTTTGGTAGGCGCAAGATACGCGTCATCGCTTTGGGTGATGACGCCGCTAGCTGCGCAGGAACAATGCCCTCGTGAGCCATAGCAGATAAGGCTTCCCGCTGTAGCGTTGCCAGCACGATGCGAAAATTTCGGTCTAATAACTCATCTAAGAGCGGGACATTCGACAGCGCATTGATCGGGTTGTTCAGATTAAGCAGCAGCTTGCCCCATTGCACGCTCTTCATATCGCTTGTCACGCTGACTCTAATGCCAGCGGCATTAAACCGCGTGGCAATGTCGTTGGATTTTTCGCTAGCTTGCAGTTGCACTTTTCCTGCTGTGGCGCGGTGGACGTGAGCGCCCGTTTTCATCACCACGTTGTAGGGGACCATACCTGCAAGCGCCTGTGCTTGCGGCGCAGCGGTTTTGATGCGAGCGACATTTTCTACACCGTTTTGCAACGAAATGATGACTGTGCTAGCCGCATCGCTAGGGTTGATGCAAGCGGCAATTTCAGCCGCCGCGCTACTTGTCGCCCCACCTTTGACGCACAGTAAAACAACGACGTTGGCACGCGCATCAGAGGGCAACCGCGCATACGCCGTTTGAAAGTCAAGCGCAAGATGGAGTTGGGCGCTTGGCACATCGGCTGCAAAGCCATCCAGATCAGTAACCCGCAAAGCCATATCAGTCAAGGCCTCCAGCTGGTACGACCGCGCTACTAAGCTGACTGTTTCGCCTGCTGCGGCTAAGCGACCACCGATGTAGCTACCGATAGCGCCGCTGCCCACAATGATGAAGTTCATAAAAAATCCGTCATTCCCGCGAAGGCGGGAATCCATGTTCAATTAAGACTCGCCCCACATCTCGTTCGCTGTTTCAATCACTAAGCGAAGTTTGCTGCGCTGCGCTTCTACAGCGATGTCGTTACCATGCACGGTGCTGGAAAAGCCGCACTGCGGCGACAGCGCGAGCTGCTCCATGGGCGCGTATTTGGCAGCTTCTTCGATACGGCGCTTGAGCGCGTCTTTGTTTTCCATCGTGCCAATTTTGGTTGTCACAAGGCCTAGAACCACGGTCTTACCTTTTGGCAAATAGCGAAGCGGACGGAAGTCGCCGCTGCGGTCGTCGTCGTACTCTAAAAAGTATGCGTCGATATTCATCTCGGAGAGCAG
>JANPAY010000342.1:0-1517 GCA_031430155.1 Comamonadaceae bacterium | reverse complement strand
CTTGATCGTGCTGGGCTCGCTTAACCTTTTAAGCAATCAAGTCGAGCCTGAAAAACCATCTTGGGTGGATACCGTGCAAGGCATGGCAACAGGGGGTTATAAAACGGCGAGGCGTTTGCTATTTGACCAATACCAAGTGACTTTTCCGCGAGTGCCGTTATCCCAACCCGTCACGATTATTGCCATCGATGAGCCCAGCCTGGCCGCAGTGGGCCAATGGCCATGGCCACGTAATCGCTTGGCGAAGTTAATTGACGATATCAACGCGCAAAAGCCCTTAGCGATCGGTCTTGATATTTACATGCCCGAGCGCGACCAAACCTCGCCCGATCAAGTCGCAAAAAATCTACCCCCTAGCGCCGCAGCGCTTGCAGCTGCTTTAAAAAACCTCCCAACACACGAAACGATTTTGGCAAGTGCACTCACGCGCTCGCCCAGTATTTTGGGCGTCGCCGCTTTTGATCACGCGGCGCAAACCACAACAGATCGACTCATCACAAAACCCATTGTGATCAAGCGCATTGGCGAGCAAAGCGCAGAGGATGGCCTGCGTCACACCCAACGGTTTGAACGTGTCCTTGCGAGTCTGCCTGAATTGCAGTCTGCTGCCCAAGGGCAAGCTCTGCTTAGCGTGCCGCTAGACAATGGTGTGGTGCGGCGTATCCCTCTTGTGATGCGTCTTGGAGACACCGTCGTGCCTAGCCTAGCTTTAGAGATGCTACGGGTCGCAACCAATACTTCGGCCATCGAGCTGTATACCGATGCAAGGGGGCTACGCGAGGTGCAGGTGGCGGATTTGCGCATTAGCACACAAGAAGATGCTGAAATTTGGCTGCACGCCGCCCCAATCAAATCGACCATTGCAAGGTATGTCTCTGCATTAGATGTTCTACAAGGCAAGGCCAACCCAGAGCAGTTCGAAAATAAGCTAATCCTGCTAGGGCTAACTGGCGCGGGTCTCAATGACATGCGTACCACGCCGCTCGGCGAGCTCGTGCCCGGCATCGAAATTCAAGCCCAGGTCATTGAATCAATCATCGATCAGCGTCTCTTGCGTCGACCGAATTGGCTAGTTTGGAGCGAAGCCTTAGTCATTGGGCTATTTGGTGCCTTGCTTATTTGGTACATCCCCCGCCCTGAATCTGGTGTGATGCGCTTACTACGGCGTTATCCTAAAGCCGCGGGCGCCATTGGAATTGGACTCAATTTGCTCTTGGTCGCCCTCGGCTTTGCGTTATTTAATTTTTACGGTTTACTGGCCGACACCGCTTCAAGCTTTATCGTTTTATCTGCCGTCATGGGTAGCTTGTTGGCCAGTGCTTTGAGCCACATTGAGAAAGAGAAAACGCTCTCAGATCCTGTGCTCTAGCACGGCATGTGCTTAATCACATCTGATTCAGCGCATGCTCCAAATGCTGCACGGTGCGATCCACGTTATGCAGCTTATCTAAGCCAAAAAGACCAATGCGGAAGGTCTTAAAGTCGGCACCTTCATCACACTGCAAAGGCACGCCAGC
>JANPAY010000341.1:0-2073 GCA_031430155.1 Comamonadaceae bacterium | reverse complement strand
GGTGGCGCAGCCGTCGCGCTCGCGCAGCATTTACTGCCTGTTGCGGATGGCTCAGACTTTATGGGCAGCCTTCGCAATCCTGCGGGCTGGAACAACATCTACGGCATGCGCCCCAGCCAAGGCCGCGTCCCTATGTGGCCTGCGACCGAGGTCTGGGTCTCGCCACTAGGCACCGAGGGGCCGATGGGACGTACCGTAGAAGATGTCGCAAGGCTCATGGCGACACAAGCAGGCTTTGATGTACGTTGCCCAATTTCGATTCGTGAACCTTTTAATCTCACTCACGCACTCGCGCCGATGAATCAAAGCGAAATTAACAACACGCGCATCTTGTGGCTAGGCGATTTGAATGGCTACCTCCCCATGGAAGATGGCATTGCCAGCATTTGCGAGTCTGCCCTGCAAGGCTTATCCAATAAGGGCTGCAAGGTAGAAGCTTTGGCAACCCAATCCCAACTTGGCTTTCAGCCAGAGAGCGTCTGGAAAGCTTGGCTGGCTTGGCGTCAAGCTTTAGTGGGCGCAAGACTTGCACCATTTGTGGCCATGAAAAATGGCCGCGAAAAAATCAAAGTAGAGGCACTTTATGAATACGATTCGAGTCTCGCGTTGACGGGTGAGGCGTTCATGAATGCCAGCACGGTGAGGTCAAGCTTTTATCAAGCCATGGTCAAACTATTTGAAAGCTACGACGCAATTGCCCTGCCCTCGGCTCAAGTTTGGCCATTTGATGTGAATATGCGCTATCCAAAGGAAATCGTGACGGTAAAAGGCACGGTTGCTATGAACACTTACCACCGCTGGATGGAAGCCACGATTTACGCCACTTTTGCGGGATTACCGTGCATCAGCGTGCCAGCAGGATTTGGTACAAGCGGATTACCGATGGGAGTACAACTCATCGGCAAGCCACAAGGCGATGCGGACTTGCTGCGGCTTGCGGCCGTTTTCGAGCGTGATTAACGAATCTGCTGCGCTTGGGAGCGCATGGCTTTAACGGCGCCCTCGCCCACTGCCGCACCAAAACGCTTGGCTAATTTTTCCGCCACGTTCTCACGCTGCGTGTAATCGATAATTTCTTCGGCCTTCACCACATCACGCGCCACGCCATCCAAGCTTTTGAGTTCGTCAGCCAAGCCCATCGCAACCGCTTGCTGACCACTCCAAAAAAGCCCACTAAAAGTCTCTGGTGTTTCTTTGAGTCTTGCGCCACGTCCCGCTTTAACTGCTCCAATAAACTGCAGATGGATTTGGTCGAGCATGGCTTGCGCGTAAGCCTTATGCGGCGCGGTCTGTGGGCTAAACGGGTCTAAAAATCCCTTGTTTACGCCAGCCGTCATCAAGCGGCGCTCCACACCCAATTTGTCCATGATCCCAGTAAAGCCAAAGCCATCCATCAACACGCCAATCGACCCCACGATGCTGGCCTTATCGACATAAATTTTGTCCGCAGCCACCGCAATGTAATAAGCCGCTGATGCGCAAGACTCTTCCACCACAGCGTAAACAGGCTTTTTATGCTTCAGCTTGAGACGTGTGATTTCATCGTTGATGATGCCTGCCTGTACAGGACTGCCGCCTGGTGAGTTAATGAGCAGCACCACGGCCTGCGCATTAGGCTCAGCAAAAGCAGAGCGTAGAGCGCCCACGATGTTGTCAGCGCTGGCATCCGCACCAGCCGCAATTTCGCCCTTAATCTCCACGACTGCCGTGTGCGCCGACACCGAATTAGCGCCCTTGCCAGCGCATCCTTTGCCAAACATGGCCCAACCCACCAAAAGCGCAATTAGCAACCAAATACCACGCCCGATATTGCGTGAGCGTCGTGCCGCCTTTTTTTCTTCGATATTGGCCATCACTAGCTTTTCTAACAACGACTGCTCGGTCACTGGCTCAGTCGCCACAGGCTTGGAAGCCTCATCCATCTTGGCATTGGTATTGGCATCCATGTCATAGGTTGGCTCTTTGGAGGATTCGTTCATAAAGTCATTCAATAAAAGTAAAGGATCAAAATTCGAGCGGTTTGAGGTTGTAAGCAGTTTGCCAATGCGCCACGCCCTGCGCTTCCATCATGGC
>JANPAY010000340.1:0-2274 GCA_031430155.1 Comamonadaceae bacterium | reverse complement strand
GGCGAAGATGCGGTTTACATCTTTGAAGCCGGCATGCACACCAAGACCCGCCATATCTATCGTTTGCAGCCCCGAGTAACCACATGGATTGATGCGACTAAACGGCTCCAAGTCCATAGCCACATTCAGCGCTACACCGTGGTACGTGAAATGACGACTGACTTTGATGCCGAGCGCCGCAACCTTGCCCAAATGCTCGCGTGCAAACACAGACTCAGCCGAGTCTGTGTTGCCTGCTAAGGCAAGCGGGGTATGGCTTTGCGGGTCATTTAGCCTCACGTAAATGCCGGGTGCCGTGCGCACGCGATGACCTGTGATGCCGAAATGCAGCAGCGTTCTGACCACGGCTTCCTCTAACTTGTAGACATATTCTTTAACAAAGTAACCTGCACGTTTGAGGTCGATGAGCGGATACGCCACCACTTGCCCAGGACCGTGGTAGGTGACTTGCCCGCCGCGATTAGTTTGAACCACGGGGATGTCTCCCGCAATCAAAACATGTTCGGCCTTGCCTGCTAAGCCTTGGGTAAAAATGGATGAATGCTCGCAAAGCCACAACTCATCTGGCGTTTCTGATGTTCGCGTTTGCGTGAACGCCTGCATGGCCTCTAGGGTTGACTGGTAGTCGGCAAGTCCGAGGTTTTTAAGAAGCATCGAATTAAGATTAAGAGGCGTCAAACCCTGCGGCTGTACGCACGGTCAAATTAGAAGCGCCGCACAGTTTGGCGATAGCGGCCTTTGCAGCCTCAGGTTCGGTACTACGCTTGGGTACGGCGACGCTATAGATGGTGGAGAGCTCAAACTCTTTGGGTAACAAGCCGACTAAGCGAACGCTGGGCGTGTACAAAATTTCGGTGACTTGCGTGCAACCAATGGAGTCTGAGTCGTTGCTGGTATCCATCATGCGCATGGCCGTTGCACCGTTGGGATGCTCAGAAATGTGATGTTTAACGTCGTCCCAAATACCTAATTGCTTGAGCATGCCGGCGACGTGCAAGCCCGCTGTGGACTGCTTCATGTCGGGGCAATAGATGCTGGAAGCTTTACTCAGCGTGGCTTTGAGCGATGCGGCATCAGTAATATCTGGATTGGCTTTGGTATCCGCACGAACCGCGATGCCTGTCTTGACGTGCCCTACATCCACAATGCTGCCCGCCACGATGCAGCCCGCCGTATCTAACTCATCAATTTGGGCGCGAGTGAGCAAGAGCAAGTCGCAAGGCACGCCTGATACGTACAGGTCGTACATGGTTCGTACCGCGCCAAAGTTGAGCCCTACATTGATGCTGATTTGATCGCCCAGCAATTGACGAGTGAGTCCCATGGCCGCGCCAGCGCTAATGATGTGAAGGTGTGTAGTCATGATGTTAATTATCCGCTTTTGCGCCTGAAATTTTGACAATCCGCGCCCACTTAGACACATCATCCGCCGCGTATTTTGCAAACACTTCAGGCGACATCACCATGGGCGCAGCGCCTTGTTTGCTCCATAGCGCGCGGGTGTCTGGACTCGATGTGATTTTGCTGATTTCAGCATTCAATTGGCTGACAACCGCTGCTGGCGTGGCTTTGGGTGCCATGATGCCTAGCCAAATGGTGGATTCGTAACCCGCGAGTCCTGCTAGGCCTGATTCCGCAACCGTTGGGACATCTGGCAACACGTTTGACCTAGTTCGGCCTGATGTTGCAATGGCTTTGACTTTGCCTGCTTTAATTTGTTCCGTCATAGTGGTGACGGCATCAAACATCATGTCCACTTGCCCACCAATCAAGTCGGTGCGTGCGCCCGTGCTGCCACGGTATGGCACATGAACGATAAACGTGCCACTCATCGCCTTAAACAACTCACCCGCCATGTGGTACGGCGTACCAGGCCCAGAAGATGCATAGTTCAGCTTGCCAGGTTTGGATTTGGCAAGCGCAACAAGTTCGCGCGTGGTGGACGCAGCCAGCGACGGGTGTGCGACCAGCACGAGATCGGAAGAGTTGATCGGGGCAACAGGCACAAAGTCGCGCAGCAAGTTGTAGGGTTTGTTTGGAATCAGCGATTCATTCACCGTTTGCGCGTTGGACATGAGCAGCAGCGTGTAGCCATCGGCTGGCGCTTTGGCAGCAAGGTCTGTGCCAATCACAGAACCAGCGCCAGGCTTGTTGTCCACCACAAACGATTGCCCCGTCGCTTCCGTCAGCTTTTGCGCAATAAATCGCCCGTAAATATCGGCAGGCCCGCCCGTGGCAAACGGCACGATCAATTTGACAGGCTTATTAGGATAA
>JANPAY010000339.1:0-4897 GCA_031430155.1 Comamonadaceae bacterium | reverse complement strand
GCCGTAATCACTTGATAGCTAAAACCCGCTGCAATCATCAGGTCGGGCTGCGTGTGCCCATTCGCCAAAAGCCAACCTGGGCCGAGCTCGCCACCAAACTCTTCGTCGTAGGTAAAGTGCAGCTCTACAGCACCCGACTTCGGAGTGGCAACCGCCTCTAAGGCGCGAACGGCAAAGCTGTAGGTGGAAAAATCGCACTTACTCACAGCGGCGGCACGACCATAGATTTTGCCGTCCGCAATCTCGCCACCATACGGGTCATGTGTCCAACCCTCGCCCGGTGGCACGACATCGCCGTGAGCGTTTAAGGCAATGGTTTTTCCACCATTCCCATATCGTCTGCGCACAATTAAATTGGTGATGGACTCAAGCCCATTCTTCTTCACTTTATCGCTGGGCATCACAAACTTTTTGGCATCAAAACCAAAATCTTTGAGCAGCTCTGCCGTCAGGTCTGCATGTGGCGTATTGTTACCAGGCGGCGTATCCGTAGGGACTTGAATCAAGGCCTGCAAAAAGCGGACTTGCTCGTCGAAATGATCGTCAACCCATTGGTCAATGGATTGATTGAGCGCTTGGTTTTGTGCGTCATCCAGCATCTGAGAGTCCATTCGTAAAAAGTGTATACACTTTTATTGTATGTGATTCAGAAGGTGGGTAAACGCTTGTACAGCCAAATCCATATCGTGGCTGGTAGTGGACTCCAGTGGGTTATGACTAATGCCGGCATTTTCGCCGCGGACAAAGAGCATCGCTTGCGGCATGATGGTGTGCAGCTTCATGGCGTCGTGCCCTGCGCCACTGTTCATCAGGTGGAGGGGCAGCCCTAGACTTTGCACAGCCGATTCCCACCTTGCTTGCCACGCAGGATCGCTTGGCGCAGCCGATGCCGCGAGAATGCGATCCATCGTTAAATTCACCCCGCGGCTATTGGCAATAGCCCGCAAAGCCTTATCTATATTGGCCTCCAAGGCATCGCGCTTGGCATCAACGGGCGCTCTGAGGTCGATGCTAAATGAGCATGCGCCAGGAATAACATTGATTGAGCCACTAGGTACATTGAGTTGCCCCACCGTCGCAACCAGTTCAGGTTCGGCATTCGCACAGCGCTCAATCGCCAAAATCATTTCAGCCACCGCAACCGCCGCGTCTTTTCGACGCATCATCGGGGTCGTGCCTGCGTGACTCGCCATGCCATCCACACGGCACAAGTAGCGCACGCTACCGTTGATCGAAGTGACAACACCGAGCGGCAAATTCAGCTCGTTCAAAACTGGACCTTGTTCGATGTGCACCTCAACAAAACCAAGATAGTTTTTTGCGTCACGTTTTTCCGCAAGAATCGCATCCATGGTTGCTGACAAACCCACATCCAACATGGCTTGACGCATGGTGATACCGTCGGCATCTTGTTGATCTAACCATGCAGGGTCGAAGTCACCCGTCAATGCGCCTGAACCTAAAAACGTGGCTTTGTAACGCTGACCTTCTTCTTCGGCAAAACCGACCACTTCGAAATGAAAAGGAGGCCGTTTGCCTGCCTTGTGCCACTCGCGAACGCACATCATCGGCACATAGATGCCAAGCCTGCCGTCATATTTGCCGCCGTTGCGCACGGTGTCGTAATGCGAGCCTGTGAGCAGCGTTTTGGCATTTGCTTGGTCGGATTTGTAAATGCCAACCACATTACCCACGGCGTCGATGCGCGCATCGTCAAAGCCAGAGGCCAGCATTTGCCGCTGAATGAGTGCAGCACAGGCTAAATGTGCGTCGGTGAGATACGTCACCGTCAGCTCGCCGCGTTCTTTAAATTCTGGGTCGCTAAAGGCGGCAAGCTCCTCGTGCCAATCCCAAAGTTCGTTACCCAGCAAGGGCTGTACGCCAAATTTATCATCTAACCGAATCTCGGCAATGCGGTTGATTTGCCGCAAACACTCTGCCATTTCATAGTCCGCGGGATACCCCAAGCGGCGCTCAAACGTCTGCATGATTTGCCTCTTCGTGAGGCCCGTTCCGCGCGCACCGCGCACTGCCAAAATAAACGGGAAACCAAATTTGGCGTTGTAGTCCGCATTCAATTTTTGAATCTTGGCGAACTCCTCTGGCGTGCAATTCGTCAATCCCGCCTTACCTTGTTCGTTGGTTGATTCGCTGGTCAGCGTTTTATCCACCATTGCTTTGCCCGCAAGCTCTGGATGCGCACGAATGAGTGCTAATTTTTTCTCTGTACTCGAACTCTCCACGGCCAATGCCAATGCGGCCTTCAAGGCAGCCATGCTCTGAAAGCCTTGTGGAGCTTTAGCTAGCGCCATTTCAACTACCCAAGGGGAGTGTTCGTAGAGACCATCTAAATTTGGCAGGACTAAAACGTTGGACACGGATGCACCTCTCTCCAATGATTGGCAATATCAATACGTCGTGCCACCCACACGTGGTCATGGCTCGCGATGTAATCTAAAAACTTTTGCAGCGCGACTATTCGGCCAGGGCGACCTAGCAGTCGGCAATGCATACCCACGCTCATCATCTTGGGTTGATTGAGTCCGTTCGGGTCGCCCTCTGCGTAGAGCGCATCAAACGTATCCTTCAAATATTGAAAGAATGGATCAGCATGTGAATAGCCTTGCGGCAGCGCAAAACGCATGTCGTTGCAATCCAGCGTATACGGCACGATGAGCTGGGAAGCCATATCCCCATTGGTTTTACGAACCTTCATCCAAAACGGCAAGTCGTCACCGTAGTAGTCGCTGTCGTAGCTAAAGCTATGACCACCATCCAAGTAATCTGCTACCAAACGCCGCGTGTTCGGGCTATCGCGCCCCGTGTACCAGCCTTGCGGTTTTTGATTGGTTAATCGTTCGATGATCTCCATGGCCAGAAGCATGTGCTCTCGCTCTGTAGCTTCATCGACAGCTTGATAGTGAATCCATTTGTAGCCGTGGCAAGCGATCTCGTGACCGAGTTCTACAAACGCTTTTGTCACGTCTGGCGAGCGCTCAAGCGCTGTTGCCACACCAAAGATGGTGAGCGGCAGACCACGGCGTTCAAACTCGCGAAGGATGCGCCACACGCCAACGCGCGAGCCATATTCGTAAATACCTTCCATGCTGATGTGACGATCTGAGAAGCTGGGTGGATTGAACATCTCGGACAAAAATTGCTCCGAGCCCGCATCGCCATGCAGCACCGAGTTCTCGCCGCCTTCCTCGTAATTCAAAACAAACTGAACAGCAATACGAGCTTTGTTTGGCCAATGGGCATGCGTCACCGCAGAGCCGTAACCAGCAAGGTCTCGTGGATAGGCTGCCGTGCTGTCGTACATCAACATCAATCCTTTAAATTCAAGCCGCCCAACACGCTGGCCAAATGCTCGTTCATCAACTGAGTCGCCAAGCTTTTATTTTTAACCGCAATCGCCTCCACCAAAGCCACATGCTCGTCGTGTGAATTCACCGCAGCACGATCCGATTGATACAAAAGCGTAATTAAGGAGCAGCGCGAAATCAAATCTTGCAGCGCCTGCGCCAGCACATTGTTACCAATTAGCTCCGCAATCAAGACGTGAAAATCACCCAGCAGCTCGACACGCGACGCAGCGTCTGTGCCTTCCACGGCTTCAGCCTCGGCGGCAATATGTTCACGCAAGGCTTTGAGCTTGGCGGCGGTGAGACTACCCACCAGCGTTTCCACCATCGCCGACTCCAGCATCATGCGTACCGCGAACACTTCGCGTGCTTCTCGGCTGGAAGGCGCAGAGACAAAGGCGCCGCGCGATTGCTCGATGTGAATTAAATGTTTTTGCGACAGCTGATACAGCGCTTGACGAACCAAAGTACGCGACACACCAAACTGATCTGCGATCTTTTGCTCTTTGAGTTTTTCACCAGGCGCGAGTCGATGCTCGATGATGGCGCGAGTCAAAGCCTGCACAATGTGGTCAGTGCTAGAGAGGCCTTTATCAGGCGCTTTGTCTGTGGCTTTTTTAGTCATGGCAAAATTGTATACACTTTTAATATTCAATCGAAGGAAGCATTATGGGACTTTCCACACACGTACTCGATACCATGCACGGCTGCCCTGCTAGCGGCATGACGGTTCAGCTCTTAGACACAGGCGGCGCGCCGGTTCAAATAATCAAAACCTTCGCGCTAAACGCCGACGGAAGAAATCCGGATGGCCTGCTTCTAACCAAAGAAGAGCTCAAAGTCGGCACTTATCGTTTGGTGTTCGATGTTGCAGGCTACTTTAAAGCGCGGGGTACGGCTTTGCCTGAACCCAATTTTTTAAATCAAGTTAGCCTCGATTTTGCCATTGCCAACCCCGAGCAGCACTACCACGTGCCGCTGCTGGTGAGCCCGTGGAGTTATTCGACTTATCGCGGGTCATAACAAGTGATTCTGGTCACCGTCACGCAAACCCAAGGCTCAGTGCCACGCGAAGCGGGTACGTGGATGGTGGTGCGTGAGGACGGAATCGTTGGGACGCTGGGCGGAGGGAATGTCGAGTTTCAAGCGATTACGTTTGCGAAGGCATTTACAAATAAATCCACAAAACGCTTCGCCCTCGGCCCAAGCTTGGGTCAATGCTGCGGCGGTGTGATGGAGTTATCGTTTGAACGTATCGATGCTACGCAATTGGCACTGCTAGAGGCCAAGCAGGACGTGGCCTGCAAGCCGATTGCCCTCTTTGGTGGTGGTCACGTTGGGCGCGCCATCGTCAATGTTTTGAGCGCGCTTCCCTACCGCGTCACGTGGGTGGATTCACGAGATGAGATCTTTCCAGAGGATGTGCCCAGCAAAGTCGTTTGCGAACACTCCGACCCTGTGCAAAGCGCTGTGGCAAGCCTTGCCGCTGGCAGTGCAGTGCTCATCATGAGCTTTAGCCATGCCGAAGATTT
>JANPAY010000338.1:0-3190 GCA_031430155.1 Comamonadaceae bacterium | reverse complement strand
CCGCTCTCTACAAACACGATGTCGGCGTTGGGGAATTCCACCAACATGCGGTCAATGGCCTCCAAGTTAATCGAACAGTCTTCGCGAATCGCCGTGTGCGGACAGCCACCTGTCTCCACGCCCATGATGCGCTCAGCGGGCAGTGCGCCGCTGACGGTGAGCAAGCGCTGGTCTTCCTTGGTGTAGATGTCGTTGGTGATAGCAACGAGGTCGTATTGATCGCGCATGGCTTTGCAGAGCATCTCTAGCAACGTCGTTTTGCCTGAACCCACGGGGCCGCCAATGCCCACGCGCAGAGGTGGTAATGCTTTGGTGCGGTTCGCGATGTGATGGAGTTGTGTAGTCATGATCTGAGATTACGAGCGGAAGAGCCTTGAGTATTGCGTTTCATGTTGTGCACTAAGAATCGCAAGCATAGGGGAAAAAGCTTGCATGGCCTGCAAGCCATATGTAGACTGGCTTGCGAGAGCCTCTGGCTGGCTGGCCAATGTGGATGCGGCCTGCACGGCAACAGGTATTTCAGCAACCAAAGTCGACAAAATACGTTGCCCCGCGCTTTGCCCAAGTGGCACAGACTTGATCGCAGCTTGCACCATGTTCTCTGCCCAGCCAAAAGCGAAGGTAGTCACGCAGTCCAAAACGGGTGCTTCCACGCGGCTGGCAGCCAACGCGAAAGCCAATGGGTACGTGGGTTGCAGCCCTGCGAGAAAATTAATCGGCTCCATTTGTACGGTGTCATGATTACGCAGCCACTCCAACAGCGAGCGACCCATTTGCTCGGTCTGCGCGCGCAGCTCACTGGTTTCACGAGTTTGCAAAATCCATGCGTTGAGCGCCTCAACTTGTGCACGATCATCCGCTCGCCAAGCGCTAATGGCTTTAGCAATAACCGCCAAGTCTGAGCGCGCCAGCGTCAAGTGCAATTGATCGACTAACCAATCCTTCGCCGTCTCCTCGGTATTGGCTAAAGCCTTATCCACAGCGGCTTCTAGCCCTTCCGAGTAAGCAAAGCCACCCACGGGCAGCGCGGGCGATGCCAGCCACATGAGCTGCATGAGCCCCGAGCTAGTGAGCGTGGTCATGTCCGTGGTGATCGCCATGATCGTGGTGAGCGTGTCCGTGTGCATGGCCACCCGAGCTGTAAGCGCCGCTCTCGGGCTCAAAAGATTCACTCACCGCATGGACGATGAGATGCATAGCACGCAGCATCTCGGCGAGCACATGATCAGGCTCAATTTTGAGATGGCCAGGTTTGAGTTCAATCGGCACATGGCGATTGCCAAGGTGATACGCGGCACGAATCAAATCGTAGGGTGTTCCATGCTCAGTGCAATGTGTGATTTTTAAAACACTTTGCGACGCAGCGACGACGCGAACCATGGAGCCGTCCGCGCCCACCAACACGTCACCACCGCGAATCGTTGTGCCGCGCGGCAGAAACACACCGAGTGTTCGACCAAGCGAGTCTATCGTTTCAAAACGACTTTTTTGGCGCACGTCCCAATCGAGAACTACCTCGCTAGCCCTTGTTAGCATTGGCTTGGCGAGGCCACCGCCTTGTGGCAGGCATTTAGAGATTTGAATCATCAAGCTAGCTTAAAACAAGAAATACCGCTGCGCCATCGGCAGCACGGTCGCCGCTTCGCAAGTTAAAAGCTGTCCATCAGCGCGTACCGAATACGTCTGCGCGTCAATTTCCATTTTGGGCAAATAACTGTTGTGAACCATGTGCTGCTTGCGAATGCCGCGAATGTTTTTGACGGCTGAGAGCGTCTTGGCAAGTTCAAATTTTTCTTTGATTCCAGCGTTCATTCCTGCTTGCGAGACGAAGGTGAGCGAGCCTCTTGCAAGCGCACCGCCATAAGCGCCAAACATAGGGCGATAGTGCACGGGCTGCGGCGTGGGAATAGAGGCGCTCGGGTCGCCCATGGCAGCCATCGCAATAAAACCGCCTTTCAAAATCAAGCTGGGCTTCACGCCAAAGAAGGCGGGCTTCCAAACCACCAAGTCCGCCCACTTGCCGACTTCAATGCTGCCGACTTCGTGGCTGATGCCGTGGGCAATGGCGGGGTTGATGGTGTACTTGGCGACGTAACGCTTAGCGCGGAAGTTGTCGTTGCGGGATGAGTCTTCAGGCAGCGAACCTCGCTGCTGCTTCATCTTGCAAGCTGTTTGCCAAGTACGAATCACCACTTCGCCCACGCGCCCCATGGCTTGGCTATCACTGGACATCATGCTAATCGCGCCCAAATCGTGCAGCACGTCTTCAGCAGCAATCGTCTCTTTGCGGATGCGGCTTTCGGCAAAGGCGAGATCTTCGGCAATGCCTGCGTCTAAGTGGTGACAGACCATCAGCATGTCCACGTGTTCGTCCAGCGTATTGAGGGTGTAAGGCATTGTCGGGTTGGTCGAGCTGGGCAAAAAGTTCGCCTCACCAACGACGCGAAGAATGTCAGGCGCGTGACCGCCGCCTGCGCCTTCGGTGTGAAAGGCACACAGCGATCTGCCCTTGGTTGCCGCAATCGTGTTCTCGACAAAGCCGCTCTCGTTGAGCGTGTCCGAATGAATCGCCACTTGCGTATCCGTCTCATCCGCCACGTCCAAACAATTGCTAATCGCGGCAGGAGTCGTGCCCCAGTCTTCGTGCAATTTAAGCCCAATCACACCTGCGCTGATTTGCTCATACAAGGCGGCGGGAAGACTAGCGTTGCCTTTGCCGAGATAACCAATATTCATAGGAAAAGCATCCGCTGCTTGCAGCATGCGCTCAATATTCCAAGGGCCTGGGGTGCATGTCGTGGCAAATGTTCCCGTGGCGGGTCCCGTGCCGCCGCCCAGCATGGTTGTCACGCCACTGGCCAGTGCTGCTTCGATTTGTTGTGGGCAAATAAAGTGAATGTGCGAATCGATACCGCCTGCGGTAACGAGGTTGCCCTCGCAGCTAATCACTTCAGTGCCTGGGCCAATGATGATGTCCACTCCGGGTTGCACATCGGGATTGCCTGCTTTGCCAATCGCCACAATGCGTCCGCCCTTGAGACCAATGTCCGCCTTCACGATTCCCCAGTGATCAAGAATGAGCGCATTCGTCATCACGCAATCCACTGCGCCTTGGCTATTCATGCGCTGCGATTGAGCCATGCCATCGCGAATGGTTTTGCCACCGCCAAATTTCACTTCTTCGCCGTAG
>JANPAY010000337.1:0-1730 GCA_031430155.1 Comamonadaceae bacterium | reverse complement strand
CAGCCTTAGCACCCTTGCCATACAGCTTCAAAGCACCGCGCTCACCCGAGGCATTGGGGCGCACAAAAATCCAGTTTTGCCAAGCGCTCAGACGACCAAACACTCGCGTGACCATGGTCTCTTTGCCGTTAAAGCGCAGGTTGGCTTCCAAGCCAGTCAGCGAATCAGGCGACAGCGCGATGCGCTCTTCGCAAGCAATGCGCACTTCGTCTGCCCAGTCGATGTCGTCGGGCGCGGCGGTGACCAAGCCCAGTGCCAGCGCGGCTGCGCCGTCCAAAGCCTTGCCTGATGCGGCTTGCACGGCACCTAGGGCTGGCGCTTCTTCGTAGAAGCGGCGCTGCAAGCGGGATTGATTCGTCGCCATCGGGAACATGCCAAAGTTGCAATCGTTCACGGTGATGTGCGGATTGTTGGCAGCGCCCTGCTCACAGTACATATAGCTGCGATCAGCGGCGAGGGCAATTTCTAACAACGAGCCAACAAAGCATGAGCCTTCTTCAATGACCGCAAACAGTGAGCGCGATGACACATCAATGCGTGAGAAGGTGCGGCGCAAGTGACCAATGGTGGCGCGAACCAGCCAGTGATTTTTGTTTGCGATCAGAGTTGCGTCTGAAGCGAGCACAGCGGCTGCATCGCCTTTAGATTTGAGTAACCACAGACCCATTTCAGATTCATTGGTACGCAGGTGCAAGATCGCGTCGTCTAGCTCGCGTGCCAATTGCAGTGGCCACCACGTTACGCCAGCCGCTTCTATATCGGCCACATTCATCTGCGGCAGCGTGTTGGAGTGCGAGTGGTTGGGTGCCAGCACGGTCAAGCTCACGGTACGCTTGGCGCGGTCAATCGACACCTGCACGGTTTTGTAATTGAGTGTGTTGCCGTCAGCGGACAGATCCCGTTCCACACGCGTCCATTCAATGCCTTTAGATTTGCCTAGATCAGCGGCCGCAACGCGCCCCGAAGTGGCGACCAATTCCTCGGCACGTTTGGCAATGCCTGCACTGAACTCGGATGTCTTAATGGCCTTATCGACCAAACGCCACTCCACGGCGCGCTGTCCGCGAACACCATCGACGCTGGTGCAAAAAATATCGGCTAGGTCGTGACGCACTTTTCGCTTGTCGGTCACGCGGGTTAGGCCGCCTGTGCCTGGCAGCACACCTAAGAGCGGCACTTCGGGCAGTGACACAGCAGAACTGCGGTCATCGATCAAATAAATTTCGTCGCAAGCAAGCGCCAACTCGTAGCCACCGCCAGCACAAGCGCCGTTGACAGCTGCTAAAAATTTGAGCCCGTCGTGCGTGCTGGAGTCTTCCATGCCATTGCGCGTTTCGTTGGTAAATTTGCAAAAATTGACTTTCCAAGCGTGCGATGACACGCCCAGCATGAAGATGTTCGCGCCCGAGCAAAAGATACGGTCTTTGCTAGAGGTGACCACCACGGTCGCCACATCAGGATGGCAAAAACGAATGCGCTGGAGCGCGTCGTGCAGTTCAATGTCCACGCCCAAATCGTAGGAATTTAATTTCAGTTTGTAGCCAGGGCGAATGCCCGCGTCTTCGTTGATATTGAGGCTAAGCGTCGCGATGCGTCCCTCGACTTTGTACGACCAATGTTTGTATTGATCGGGGCTGGTGCGGTAATCAACGATGGGGTTTGTAACGGCTGTCATGGCATTCCTTTTGAAGTTCAGTGAATGAATTATGTTTCCACTGAAAACCAATTGA
>JANPAY010000336.1:0-5128 GCA_031430155.1 Comamonadaceae bacterium | reverse complement strand
GTTCGAAAGCCCACCCGCACCCACATCGTGAATCGCCAAAATTGGATTCAAAGCAGCATCTACGCTACCCAATGCGGCGCAAGCCGTAATCACTTCTTGAGCACGGCGTTCAATCTCGGGGTTGGCACGCTGCACCGAATCAAAGTCCAGCTCAGCCGTATTAGCGCCGCCCGCCATCGAGCTAGCCGCGCTGCCGCCCATGCCAATGCGCATACCAGGGCCGCCCAATTGAATGAGTAGCGAACCCGCAGGAAACAGAATCTTGTGCGTCAATTTGGCATCAATCGAACCCAAACCACCCGCAATCATGATGGGCTTGTGATAGCCGTAGTGACGTGTCTCGCCAGTGGTATCGGTAACCGTTTGCTCAAAAGCGCGGAAGTAGCCAGCTAAATTGGGGCGACCAAATTCGTTGTTAAATGCCGCACCACCCAGTGGTCCCTCGGTCATGATTTGCAGGGCAGTAGCAAACAATTGGGGACTGACCCCTAAACCAAGCGAAGCGACTTTGGGGTCTGTCCCCAATTGGCTTGCGGGCAATCCCAATGACGACACCGTAAACCCAGTCACGCCAGCTTTTGGCTTCGATCCGCGCCCCGTCGCGCCCTCATCCCGAATCTCCCCGCCAGCTCCCGTCGCCGCGCCCTGCCAAGGCGCAATCGCCGTGGGGTGGTTATGCGTTTCCACTTTCATAATCACGTGGCGCTGAATCACGCCATTCGCGTCAGGTGAGCCTTCCATAATGGACGAGTTGTCCGAGTACGCCACCACGGTGTGCTGCGGTGACAACGCCTCTGTGTTACGAATCATGGCGAACAAGCTCTTGTCTTGCTCCGCGCCGTCAATAATGAACTTGGCGTTAAAAATCTTATGGCGGCAGTGCTCCGAATTGGCCTGAGCAAACATCATCAGCTCCACATCGGTCGGGTTGCGAGCCAGTTTGGTAAAGGCATCCAGCAAATAATCCATCTCGTCGGCGGACAGCGCCAAACCCATACGAGTATTGGCCTCCAAGAGGGATGACAGACCTGCTCCGAGTATGTCGATGCGCTCCATGTCAACGGATGGCAGCACATCAAATAAGCTGCTCACGCTATCTCGGTCAAAGAAAATCGACTCCGTCATGCGGTCGTGCAAAAGAGCCGAGACTTCTTGCAAAGCCGCATCAGATAAAGGCTTTAGGGCTGTCATGTGAAACTCGGCCACGCGTTCAACACGCTGCAAGCTAGAAGCAGCGATGCCGCAGTTACGCGCAATGTCCGTCGCTTTGGACGACCAAGATGAAATCGTGCCTCGGCGAGGCGCAACTAGTATGGCTTGCGAAGCACGCTGTCCGCTAGGGCTTGCTTGGCTTGGCTCGCCATAAGTCAAAAGAGCAGTCAGCTTGGACTGGGTTTCGCTATCAGGCGATTCAGACAAAAGAATCCAATGCACAAAGCCAGCGCTCACGCTTTGGATGAAAGGCTGAATAGCTTGAAGTTTAGAGAGCAGCGCGGACTGCTGTGCGGTGGTAAGTGCTTGAATCTGAGTGTCCAAGCAGAGGATGTGAGATGTCACGAATATCGCCCTTTGTAGAGGCTCTATTTTACGGGCTGATTGATATTTCAATGTATACCAATAGCTTGCAGATTAGGCACAAAAAAAC
Source organism: Comamonadaceae bacterium (assembly GCA_031430155.1). GTDB lineage: Bacteria > Pseudomonadota > Gammaproteobacteria > Burkholderiales > Burkholderiaceae_C > JASGCK01. The sequence goes on along the minus strand of JANPAY010000336.1, from coordinate 3,483 downwards.
CTCAAAGAAGCAAAGCTTCGATGAGGTTCTTACGAGTCGTTGGAAGCGACTAATCTACTGGCGGAGAAGGCGGGATTCGAACCCGCGGAGGGTATAACCCCTCGCACGCTTTCCAGGCGTGTGACTTAAACCGCTCATCCACCTCTCCAGTCTTTCAATTGTAACTGACAAGAGGTTTTAGCCAATCAATTAACGTACAACAGCGATCTGCTCGCGCTTACCCGCTTTATAGGTGTAGAGCGTCAAAGCGCCGTTTTTAATGTCGCCTTTTTCATCGAAAGTGATTGTGCCTGTCACACCTTTGTAGCCTTCGGTTTTAGCAAGGACTGGCAAGTATTTTGCAGGGTCAGCAGAACCCGCTTTTTGCATCGCCGTCGCCATCACCATCACGGCGTCATAGACGTAAGGCGCATAGACCTTTACTTCGGTATTGTTTTTAGCTTTGAAGTCAGCAGAGAACTTGTCCATCGCAGCTTTGCCTTCGCCTTCAACGCCACCGGCTTCAGCGCACACAACTTGTCCATCTTCCATGCCATCGGCAGCGAGTTTTGGCAGCTCAGAGGTACAAATGCCATCACCACCTAAAAACTTCACTTTCAAGCCCAATTGCTTTGCTTGCTTGAGCATCGGGCCGGCAACAGCGTCCATGCCGCCAAAGAACAGAACATCTGGCTTAGAAGCTTTGAGCTTGGTCAAAATTGCCATGAAGTCCGTTCCCTTATCGGTAGTGAACTCGTGCCCTAACACTTTGCCGCCTTTAGCTTCCACGGCCTTTTTAAACTCTTCTGCTACGCCTTGACCATAAGCGGTACGGTCATCAATCATCACAATCGACTGCCCTTTTAGTGTTTCAACCGCATAGCGACCGAGTGTTCCACCCAAATGCACGTCGTCAGCCACCACGCGGAAGGTGGTCTTGTAGCCTTGGCGCGTGAATTTAGGATTGGTTGCTGATGGGGAGATTTGCGGAATACCTGCTTCGGAATAAATCTTGGATGCAGGAATAGAGGTGCCCGAATTCAAATGACCAATCACGCCATTCACTTTGGCATCGACCAGTTTTTGCGCCGCTGCCGTGCCTTGCTTGGGATCTGCCGCATCGTCTTCTGCCAAGAGGGAGAACTTGACCACTTTGTCGCCAATTTTGAAGTCTTGTGCATTCAAAGCATCAATCGCCATACGTGCGCCAAATTCATTGTCTTTACCTAAGTGGGCAATCGAGCCACTGGTAGGGGCAACGTGACCGATTTTGATGGTGTCGTCTTTTTTGCTACAAGCAGCGAGTAAAACGATGGCGCTCATCGCGACGAGAGTGAGTTTGGTTTTCATAAAAATGATCCTAAAAAATAGCCAGTTGAAGAAAGTAAATATCCAAAAAATATCGACGCAATAATTGTGCTAGTTTTTAGCATCATGGTGCGTCAGGGGATACCCTCGTTGTTTGTAGTAGCCCCAGCGCTTGCGAGCTTCTACTTTGGCAGCTTCCATTTGCGGCACGATCTCAATCAAACGCTCAAAGCGCTCAAAGCCAACAGGCTGCGTATCACCCAGATAAATCAAAAACCCGGCGTGCCGTTCGGCAAGCGTGTTAATTTGATCCAAAGTTGCTAGCCAAACATTAACCTTTTCATCGGAGACCTCATCCACTTCTTCGCCTACAAAGGCATGCGGAATAAAGTCAACGTCCGAGAACGTCCAAAGCGCACTATCCAGATCTTCTAGCCAATCTTGCTCACCCACAACGAGAACGGGCTTTTCTTGTTGCCAAGCTTTTTTGACTAGGCGGCAAACGTAATGGTGAGTGTCGGCAACGTTAAAGTGAAAACTGATATTGGTCATGTGCGCGCAACTTACTTGGAGAGCAACCATTCCAAAAGCAAGCCCACAGGCCGTGCGGTTGAACCCTTTTCGCGTCCACCCTTCCAAGCCACACCCGCAATATCTAAGTGCGCCCAAGGATAGTCTTTAGCGAAACGCTCCAAAAACTTGGCGGCAGTTACCGCGCCACCTTGACGATCGGACACATTGGCCACATCAGCGAAATTGCTCTTCAGGCCTTCAGCGTATTCATCATCTAGCGGAAGTCGCCAGCATAAATCAAGCGCTCGTTCACCCGCGTTATGCAGTTCGGCTGCCAACGCATCGTTGGTACTAAAAAGCCCAGCCCGCACCGCGCCCAGCGCAATGCCACACGCACCCGTCAGCGTGGCAATATCCACGACAGCGGCTGGTTTGAAACGCTTGGCATAGACCAGCGCGTCATTCAAAATAAGGCGGCCTTCTGCGTCGGTGTTCAGCACTTCAATCGTTTGTCCGTCCATCGCCGTGACCACATCGCCTGGCTTGGTGGCGTGACCACTGGGCATGTTTTCGGTTGCGGGAATGAGTCCAATCACGTTCAGCTTTGGTTTGAGTTCTGCCAGCGCACGGAAGGTACCGAGCACTGAAGCCGCACCGCACATGTCGAACTTCATTTCGTCCATGCCCGCGCCGCCTTTGAGCGAAATACCACCTGTGTCAAACGTCACGCCTTTACCGATGAGCACCGTCGGCGCCACACTCTTCGCGCCACCCATGTACTTAAGAACAATGAAGCGTAGCGGCTCGTTCGAGCCACGTGCCACCGACATAAACGAGCCCATGCCCAGTTTGGCGATTTCTTTTGGACCCAGCACCTCGCAAAGCACCACGGGGTGTGCTTTAGCGAGCGATTTAGCTGCCTCGCCCAGCATGGTCGGCGTGGCGTAATTGGCAGGACGATTCGCCCATTCTTTGGCGAAGTCCATGCCGGCAACTAAGGCTTGTCCGTGGGCAAAAGCTTTTTTTGCTTTGGCGCTATCAGCCACACCAACCGTGACCTGCGCAAGCTTGCGGCCAGCTTTATCGGTCGTTCCCGTGCCTTTGGTCGCGGTGTACACATACGTCGCGTCGGCGATGGCTTGCATCACGACGGGTAGATGCTGGCTTTGTGACTCATCGCCGAGGCAAATCGTTAATTTTTTGACAGAGCGGCCTTTGAGTGCAGCCATGCCTGCGGCAACTGCATCACGCACATTTTTGGCTACGTTTTTGTCAGTACTTTTGCCAGCCGACATGACGACTGCTACGCGACAAGCCACGCCTGCTGCGCCGTAGAGCGTCAAGACTTTGCCCGCCTTATCTTCAAAATCACCACTGACCTCTGCACCTTGCACCGTCTGGGCTAGTGGCCATGATGCCTTGGAGGCCTTAACTGATTTGGCTTGCGACGGGAGCAGTATTAAAAGTGCATCGGATTTGTCTGCACAGGCTTGAGTTGGCGTTAGCGTTTTGAGTTGGAACTTCATGGTCATTTCAATTTTCTAGGTGGTAATCCTGTGTGTTGCGTGAGTAATCTTCCGCGTGCTGGCGTTGCAGGGACAGCCGCTTTCACAGCGGTGGAGTTCTTTTTACGCGCCGACGTATACGTGCCATCCGTCACAGGCTGCCACGTTGGAATCAAAT
>JANPAY010000335.1:0-4265 GCA_031430155.1 Comamonadaceae bacterium | reverse complement strand
CTGGAAACCGCAAATTGCTGTGGGCGCGCAGTTCAAATCTCTGGATAGCACGGGTTTAGATGCCACGCTCACCACGCTAGGTGCCAAACGCGCTGGAGTTGATGTGTATGTGAGTGCCACCAAACTTTTTCTCGCACAAGGCATCTTAGTTAATGGCACGCTTCGTGCCACCAAAGCAAATCAAAACGGCTTGCTGGGCTTTGGCGCAAGCCTTGGCGGCGCGAATGACAAATACAGGGTGATGCCAGAGATATCTGTGGCCTATCTGCTGAGCAGCCGTATCGCTATTGGCACGGAATACCGTGCGATGCCCAACAACCTGCAAGTGGCGGGGCAAGCAGCAGGTCTTGGTCAAGGTTTGCAAGGCGATGCATGGCGCGACTTCTTTATTGCGTGGGCACCTAGTAAAAATATTTCAATCACGGCAGCGTATCTCAACCTAGGTCGTATCGTGCCAGGCACCACCGCAGGACGTGCGCAGACGGGCACCTATTTGTCCGCACAAATCGCTTTTTAATTGATTGATGTATCGGAGCTTTAAATGAAATCTTTTTCTATCAACTTCGTGGCATGTGTCTTTGCTGTTCTGTGTGCGTCAATGACGAATGCGCAAACGGCTGTGCCAAGTGCTGCCAAAGACAATAGTTTGTATATCGCGTTAGGCGCGCAGGCTGGCATCACGCAGCTGTCAGATGATTTTGTAACGCGCTTGGTGGCTGATAAGCGCTTGCGTCCGTTCTTTGAAAAAACAAACCTGCCGCATTTCAAACTGCAATTGGCTGACCAGTTTTGCGTGGTGAGTGGTGGGCCTTGCGTGTATAAAGGGGCGGACATGAAGTCGTCGCACGCCAATTTTGATATTGCTAAAGCTGACTTCAACGCGTTGGTCGAAGTTTTGCAGCAATCAATGGATGCAAAGGGCATTCCATTTAGAGCGCAAAATCGTCTGCTGGCTTTATTGGCTCCTATGCATCGAGAAGTGATTACTGTCAAATGAATACCTTACTCACCACATTGCGCGCACCGCTAACCCTACAGCTGTGCGCTCTTGCCGTATTTTTTGGGGCATCGATGGCAAGTGCGGGAACTGTGTCCGTGCAAGTGGTCGATAAAACAGGTAAACCCTTGCCAGACGCGGTGGTGACTTTATTGCCTTTTAACAAAAACATAAAGCCACCTATCGCGCTGCCTACGCAAGCGACAATTGCACAAGAAAAAATGCAATTTGTACCCATGGTGTCCTTGGTGCCTGTGGGCGCAAAAATTACCTTTACGAATAACGACTCTTGGAACCATCATGTACGTGGCTACTCGGCTGATGCGACGCAGGTTGATGTGGGTAAGTCAAGTGGTTTTGCCCTACTGCTGGAAGGAAAGTCTGAAGGCAAAAAATCTATTTCAAAAGACGTGACGATGGACAAAGCAGGCGTGCTCGGAGCGTCCTTGCTTGGCTGCTTTATTCACGGCTCAATGCGCGGCTATATCTACGTGACAGATTCACCTTGGGCTGCTAAAACCAACGCGGAAGGTTGGGCGCAATTTGCCGCAGCGCCCGATGGACCTACGCAGGTCAAAGTGTGGCAGGCCGATCAATTGGTCGATGCTGCGCCTGTGCAGGTAGAGGTTGCTAGTAATGGCATTACGAAGCATGTAGTTCAACTGCAAGTAACGGCTCGGCGAGCTAGGCCTGCCAGCACGTCATCAAGTTACGCCTACTAGCGTTTGATACGCCGCGTCCACTCCTGCACCGCGCGTGAAGGTGTGCCCTTCAGCCGCCAGCACAATCTCTAAAGCAGCCAGCGTGTTCATCACGCAGTCTGTGCGGGCGTTGTAGCCCATTGCGCCAATGCGCCAGATCTTGCCGTGCAGTTGACCAAAACTCGTACCAATTTCGATATTGAAATCATTCAGCAATGCGCCGCGAACTTTGTCACCATTTACGCCTTCTGGAATATAGACGCCCGTGACGTTAGGCATTTTGTTCTTGAGATCGCCATAGACCTTGAGTTTCATGCCATGCACGCCAGCAACCACTGCGCGTGAGGCCGCTGCGTGGCGCAAGTAGGCGCTTGGCAAGCCTTCTTGCACAAAGATACGCGCGCATTCGCGTGCACCGTACAACATGGTCGTGGCTTCAGTGTGGTGGTTGAGCGCGTTATCACTCCAGTAATCCATCACCATCGCCATGTCCATATAGTTCGACGCAATGCGCGAACCCACACCAGCCGTATAGCCATCAGTTTGCAGCCCTTCTTCCAAATGCCGGCGGCGATAAATCACTTTTGCAAAATTGTCATTGAGTGTGATGGGCGCTGCGCCCGATGGGCCCGCCAAACATTTTTGCAAGCCTGCAGTGACCGCGTCAATCGCCCACGCGTCCACAGGCAAAGGCGTACCGCCACACGATGCGGTTGCATCCACTTGCAACAACGCACCGTAGCGGTGGCACAGCTCGCCAAGCCCCTCGAGTGGTTGCAGCATGGTGGTCGATGTATCGCCTTGACAGACCGCGACCAGCTTGGGGTTGAACGCTTTGAGGGCTTGCTCAATCTGTGCCAAATCAAACACCGTGCCCCACGGCGCTTGTAATACGCGGACGTTTGCGCCTGAGCGCTTGGCGATTTCATCCAGCAACTGACCGAAGCGTCCAAAACTCAGCACGAGTACTTTGTCGTTTGGCTCAATGGCCGACATCATCACCATCTCAATCGCCGAGCGTGCCGTGCCATCCAGTACCAGCGTCCAGTCGTTTTTGGTCTCAAAGAACTGGCGATAAAGCGCCATCGTCTCGCGCATAAAGCCTCTGAATTGCGGATCGAACTGTCCGAGTAGTTGCGACGACATCGCCTTCAAGACACGCGGATCAGCGTTGATAGGGCCAGGTCCCATCAGTAAACGTGGGATGGGATTGAGTTCGCTAAAGGCAGAACTGGGGTTGGCAAGTGGCGACAGTTTGGGAAGGGAAATGGATGTCATGGCGTTATGATAGCAAAAGTGTATACACATCTAAATTCATCATGTCGCTCAAACTTCACACCTCTGCTTTTGTTCACGCCAATCTCTACAAAGATTCTGTTGCCTTGATGCGCGTGGCGCAAGCCATGCTGGCGATGGACGGCGTGGTCAACGCCACGCTGCAAATGGGTAATCCTGCTAACAAAGAAATCTTGGTTGAGGCGGGATTGCTCACGACAGAGGTGAGCGGCGCAGGCCCAAGCGATGTGATGGTAGTCGTGCAGGCCACGACCAGCAAGGCGTGCGAAGCAGCCATTGCCGTAAGCCGTGTCCAGCTCAGCGGTCAGGGCAAGGCAGCTTTGGGATCAGCACAAGAAGAAATTGCAGCACGAACCGTGGGTATGGGACTCGCCAAGCTTGGCTCAGCCAACATGGTGCAGATTTCGGTGCCCGGCGCTTACGCCGCAGCCGAAGCCTTGAAGGCAGTCAAGCAAGGACTCAACGTTTTTATGTTTAGCGACAACGTGCCGCTCGCGCAAGAAGTTGCTATCAAACAAGAGGCGAAAAAACACGGCGTGCTTGTGATGGGGGCCGATTGCGGCACAGCCATCATTGGCGGCGTGCCTTTGGGATTTGCCAACAATGTGCGCAAGGGCAACATCGGATTGGTCGCAGCATCGGGGACGGGCTTGCAAGAAGTGACGACGCAAATCCACCGCATGGGCGGCGGTGTGAGTCATGCGATTGGCACGGGTGGCCGCGATGTGTACGTCGATGTGGGTGGTATCACGATGCTGCAAGGGATTGAATTGTTGGCACGAGATGCCGACACAAAAGTGATCGCGATTGTGTCCAAGCCGCCCGCACAAGAAGTCACGATCAAAGTGATGGCGGCGTTAGAGGCAGCAGGCAAACCAGCCGTGGTTTTGTTTTTAGGCAGTGATTTGAAGTCGCCAAATAAGTCGATCAAGTTGGTGAACACGATGGTGGATTGCGCAGCGACGGCAACGAAGTTGGCAAAAGTTAAATCGGCTGTTCCTGCGATTTATCCTATCCCCAGCAAGCCTCGTTTCCAAAAGACACAAAGGTATTTACGTGCCCTCTATTCAGGCGGCACGTATTGCTCGGAAGCACAAACCATTTGGGCGAAGTCTGGCCTTACTGTTTGGTCAAATATCCCCGTCAACAAAGCATTCGCACTTGACAACCCAAAGAAAGCCAGCTTCGAGCACACCGCGCTCGACTTAGGTGACGATGATTTCACCGTTGGCAAGCCGCACCCCATGATTGACCAAGGCGCGCGCATTGAG
>JANPAY010000334.1:0-1597 GCA_031430155.1 Comamonadaceae bacterium | reverse complement strand
GTCGAGCGCCGTGTTCGTCAGCGCCATGTCCTCTTCAATCGCAGGGCCTTTGCCGCACCACTCGGCCAAGCGCTGCGACAAGATGAGGCACGAGTCGCCCATGGTGAGGGCGAGACTGTGAACTTCGACAAGCTCAGTCTGAACGGCGCTTGTCATAAATGCTTCACCTCAGGCGGCATCGGAAAGAACGTGGGATGGCGATAGACCTTACTGTTAGCGGGCTCAAACAAGATGCTTTGATCATCCGGACTACTCGCCACGATGTGATTGGATTGCACCACCCAAATACTCACGCCTTCGTTACGGCGCGTGTACACATCTCTCGCGTTATTAATCGCCATTGCCTCGTCGCAGGCGTGCAAGCTGCCCACGTGCTTGTGCGCGAGACCGTGCTGGCTGCGGATAAAAACTTCCCATAGCGGCCACTGTGCTTTGTCTTTTTTGTCGTTCATGCTGCCAACTTTCTTTTGTCTTGTTTTGCGGCGTTCGCAACCAAGGCTTCTCTAAACCACGCCCCCTCGCTGTGTGCGTCGTTGCGTGTTTGCAAGCGTTCTTTATTGCAAGGGCCATTGCCTTTGAGTACCTGATGGAATTCGCTCCAATCAATCGCGCCAAAGTCGTAATGCTGCGTTTCCTCGTTCCATTTCAAATCAGGGTCAGGGATCGTGAGTCCTAAAAAGTCAATTTGCGGCACGGTTTGATCGACCATTTTTTGCCGCAGCTCATCGTTTGAAAGCAACTTGATCCGCCAAGCCGCCGACTGCGCACTGTTCACCGACTCCGCGTCCGACGGCCCAAACATCATCAGCGACGGCCACCACCAGCGATTGAGCGCATCCTGCGCCATTTGCTTTTGCGCTGCGGTGCCGCGGCACAGCGTGAGCATGATGTCGTAGCCTTGGCGCTGGTGGAACGACTCCTCCTTGCACACCCGCACCATCGCCCGCGCATAGGGGCCATACGAGCAGCGGCACAGCGGAATTTGGTTGATGATGGCCGAGCCATCGACCAGCCAACCAATCGCACCAATGTCCGCCCATGTGGGTGTGGGGTAGTTAAAGATGCTGGAATATTTGGATTTGCCACTCAGCAAATCCGCCGTCATTTGCTCGCGCGAGGTACCCAGCGTCTCCGCTGCCGAATACAGATACAGCCCATGTCCTGCTTCGTCTTGCACCTTGGCGAGCAAAATCGCTTTGCGCTTGAGGGAGGGCGCACGCGTGACCCAATTGCCCTCGGGCAGCTGCCCGACGATTTCCGAATGCGCATGCTGCGAGATTTGCCGCACCAGCGTTTTTCGGTAAGCATCGGGCATCCAATCCTTAGCTTCAATCTTGATGCCTGCGTCAATGCGTTTTTGAAATGCCGCCTCCTCTGGCGACATTTCCGCGATGCTGCTCACTTTGGCTTGACCTGTTTCTACGAGTTGTGCATACATGGTGGTAACTCAAACGGTTGTTGATTTTGAAATAAGTTCCAAATAATAGTGATATAAATTGACGCATGCAATCATTATTTTTGTATCACAACAAGCTGCAAGATCGCTTAAGTTTGCGCTCCAACTCGATGGTGATGACGCTTTACGGAGACGTATTTG
>JANPAY010000333.1:0-2463 GCA_031430155.1 Comamonadaceae bacterium | reverse complement strand
GCTCACCGCCTTGGCCTCACGCAGCGCATCGCCCATGATTTTGTTAATCATTTGAGTGACGGCGGAGGCATCCGTGCCAGACTTCTCGGCTGCCATCGTGAGAACGGCAGTGTCGGGTGTGATGGGGGCAGAAACCACAGCATCGAGACGCACCAAATTGAGCGGCTCGGGAGCGGTTTGCGCAAACGTAGCGTTCGCAGACAAAACGGTGACCGCTAAAACTAAAAGACGTTTGATTGCGTTCATGCCAATACTCCATGTGCTTGTTGATCCGCGTGATAGCTAGACCGCACCATGGCTCCCACAGCCGCGTGGCTAAAGCCCATCTCATACGCCTTTGCCTCAAACATCTTGAACGTATCGGGATGAACATAGCGGCGCACGGGTAAGTGACTGCTGGACGGTGCGAGATATTGGCCAATGGTCAGCATGTCGATGTGGTGATCGCGCATGTCCTGCATCACTTGCAAAATCTCTTCGTCGGTCTCGCCAAGGCCGACCATGATGCCGCTCTTGGTGGGCACACTCGGGTGCAGCGCTTTAAACTTTTTGAGCAAATTCAGGCTGAACTGATAGTCCGAACCTGGGCGCGCTTCTTTATAGAGTCTTGGCGCGGTCTCTAGGTTGTGATTCATCACGTCGGGCGGTGCGAGCTTCAAAATCTCTAGCGCACGGTCGTCGCGGCCTCTGAAGTCGGGCACTAAGATTTCGATTTGAGTCTCGGGCGAAAGTTCGCGCACGGCACGGATGCAATCCACAAAATGTTGCGAGCCGCCATCGCGCAGATCATCACGGTCAACGGAAGTAATCACCACGTATTTGAGCTTGAGCGCTGCAATGGTTTTGGCAAGATTGAGTGGCTCGTTCATATCGAGTGGATCGGGGCGGCCATGTCCCACGTCGCAAAACGGACAGCGCCGCGTGCACTTGTCGCCCATGATCATGAAGGTCGCCGTGCCCTTGCCAAAGCATTCACCAATGTTGGGGCAAGAAGCTTCTTCGCAGACGGTGTTGAGTTTGTTCTCGCGCAGGATTTGTTTGATTTCGTTAAAGCGTGTCGAGGCCGAGCCTGCTTTCACACGTATCCAATCGGGTTTTTTTAACACCTCAGCCTGCACCACCTTGACGGGAATGCGCGACAGCTTGGCGGCGGCCTTTTGTTTGGCGAGTGGGTTGTAGGCTTCTACGGATTGCGCGGTGCGGACGACGTCAGATGTACTCATCGAGTGATTTTACAATCGCGTGATGCCCACGATGCCACTTGCCTCCCCTTTCGGCACAGACCCCTACGCTCGCACTCCCGCCAAGTTGTCCAAAACGGGAAAAACCTTTGCGCTCGTGCTCGCGCTGCACATCGGGCTCTTGTGGCTCGCGCAGGCGGTTTGGACGAGCGCGCCTGCGACCGCTGTGCGCGAAGTGGTGGCTGCACAGTTGATACAAGAATTCCGTGCGCCAGAGCCAGCAAAGCCAGAGCCGCCTGCGCCAAAAACACCACCTACTCCGCAGGCCACACCAGTTCAGCCTGCTCAGGCGCCTGTGCTTGTAAGCCCCGTACCATCTGCCTTGCCAGCCATTACTGCTGCACCAGTGGCCGCGCCAACGCCCGCGCCCTTAGCAGCGGTTGCGCCTGCTGCTCCAGCGCAAGTCGTCGCCCCCGCGCCTGCTCGTCCGTCCGTGGTGGTAGCCGCTGCTGCGCGTATGGATTCGTGCGCTAAGCCACGTTATCCACCTGCGTCTGAGCGGTTGCATGAGGAAGGCGTGGTGAGCCTGAAATTTTTAATCAGTGAAAATGGACAAGTGCTTAGCGGCAGTGTGGAAAAATCCAGCGGCTATAAACGTCTAGATGATGCGGCACTGGCTGCTCTTAGTTTGTGCAAATTCAGGCCCGCCACGGTGGATGGCAGGCCAAGGCAAGAGTGGTCAGCACTGCGATATCGCTGGGAACTGGCCGAATAAAAAAGAACATGGAATCACAAAGGAAGTAACGATGAACATAGACAACCCCTACGGATTGATGGCGCTATGGGCGCAGGGCGATTGGGTCGCCAAAGCTACGCTCTTGGTGCTGGCGATCATGAGCCTTGGTTCGTGGACGATCATCTTGACTAAGTTTTTGGAGCAGCAAAAGCTCAAAAAGCAAGCGGCGCAAGTAGACGCATCCTTTTGGAATGCCGGCAGCTTGGACGCAGGAACTGAACAATTGCCCGCTGACAGCACCTATCGCTACGTGGCGGAATCGGCGTTGACCAAGGAGCACCGTGGCCGCACTTGCGAGCAATCTATTGAGCGGGCGTTGGCTAAAGTGCAAAGCCGCTGGTCGGATGGCATGACGTTTTTGGCGACTGTCGGTTCGACCGCGCCGTTTGTGGGCTTGTTTGGCACGGTGTGGGGCATCTACAACGCACTCGTCAAGATTGGCGTGTCGGGGCAAGCCAGTATCGATAAGGTCGCAGGTCCCGTGGG
>JANPAY010000332.1:0-1850 GCA_031430155.1 Comamonadaceae bacterium | reverse complement strand
GGGTGCTTTTGCAAGCCATGAAAAACAGGCAAAGTATTTGATCGAGCAGCAACTCGCTCTACCCGCGTATGAGCAAGTACTCAAGTGCGGTCACACCTTCAATTTGCTAGACGCACGCGGTGCTATCAGCGTGACCGAACGCGCCGCCTACATTGGCCGCATCCGCAACATCTCCCGCGCTGTGGCGCAAAGCTACTACGACTCCAGAGCAAGGCTTGGCTTTCCAATGGCGAGCCGCGAACATGCTGAGCAAGTGCTCGCACAAATCGCTGCTAACCAAGCTGCGGGAGCGAAGAAATGAACAACATGACACAAAACTTATTAGTCGAACTCTTTGTCGAAGAACTCCCTCCGAAAGCTCTCAAAAAACTGGGAGATTCGTTCTCGCAAACCCTACTAGCACAGCTACAAAACCTAGGCCTCGCAAGCCCTGCCAGCAAGGTCACGGCTTACGCCACACCGCGCCGCTTGGGCGCTCGCATCACTGATGTGGCGGCGAAAGCCGTAGACAAAGCCGTGCAACAAAAGCTAATGCCAGCAACTGTGGGTTTAGATGCGTCGGGTAATGCCACGCCAGCACTGGCTAAAAAGCTCCAATCACTTGGCGTCGCAGCAGATGCCGTTGCTACTGCGGTATCAGGTCTTAAACGCATCTCTGATGGCAAAGCTGAAAACTTAGTTTTCGAGGCAACTGCCCCAGGAGCCACGTTGGCTATGGGGTTGCAACAAGCGATAAACGAGACGATTGCCAAGCTCCCCATTCCCAAAGTCATGACTTACCAGCTAGCAGACGGCTGGACGGACGTGAAATTTGTGCGTCCTGTGCACGGCTTGATTGCCTTGCACGGCGCAATTGTTGTGCCAGTAACAGCGCTTGGCATCATGGCTAGCAACACCACACAAGGTCACAGGTTTGAAGCAAAACAATCAGTCATCACCATCAACGATGCAGACTCCTACGAAGCGCAACTGCTGCTTGAGGGCGCTGTCATTGCCAGCTACGCCGCACGTCGGACAAGCATTGCCACGCAACTCGCCTCTGCTGCAAGCCTTGCTGGTATTGGCTTGCAGGCCATTGATGACGAGGCGTTGCTGGACGAAGTAACCTCTCTGGTTGAACGCCCCAATGTCCTCACTTGCGAATTTGAAAAAGAATTTTTAGATGTGCCGCAAGAATGTTTGATTTTGACCATGAAGGCAAATCAAAAATACTTTCCGCTCTTGGATGCCAAGGGCAAGCTCTCCAATAAGTTTTTGGTTGTCAGCAACATTAGCCCAAGCGACCCCAGCGCAGTGATTCAAGGTAACGAGCGCGTGGTGCGCCCTCGCCTCGCCGATGCCAAATTCTTCTTCGACCAAGATCGCAAAAAGACATTGGAATCGCGCGTGGAAGGTCTCGCTAAAGTTGTCTATCACAACAAGCTCGGCACGCAAGGCGAGCGCACCGAGCGCGTGACGGCGATTGCGCTAGCGATTGTCAAAATGCTGCGCGAAGCCACGCTGCCCTACACGGCGGACGACAAAGACCATTTCGACGTATTAGCAAGCAAAGTGGGCGAAGCCGCACGCCTAGCCAAGACCGATTTGGTGACCGACATGGTGGGCGAGTTCCCTGAACTGCAAGGCATCATGGGCGGCTACTACGCGCGGCACGATGGACTGCGCGATGGCGTGGCAATTGCGATTGAAGACCACTACAAGCCGCGCTTTGCGGGTGATGCATTGCCGCGCAACCATACAGGCACAGTCGTGGCGCTTGCCGACAAGCTAGAGACGTTGGTCGGCATGTTTGGTATTGGCAACTTACCAACGGGCGATAAAGATCCGTTTGCGCTGCGCCGTCATGCGCT
>JANPAY010000331.1:0-4034 GCA_031430155.1 Comamonadaceae bacterium | reverse complement strand
ACCAAGAGCTAGTATTAGTCGTGACAACCACCACCACCGTGGCTACCGCCACGTCCGCCACGTCCGCCACGTCCGCCACGTCCGCCACGTCCACGGCTACCGCCACCATGACTACCACCGCAACCCGACGGAGTTGGAGTTGGAGTTGGAGTTGGAGTTGGAGTTGGAGTTGGAGTTGGAGTTGGAGTTGGAGTTGGAGTTGGAGTTGGAGTTCCGCTACCGTCCCCGGCCGCACCGCCACCTTGAACCATCAACATCTCTTGTTTAGCTAGAATACGCATGTGACATCCTTTTAAAAAAATAAAGAATAAAGAATAAAGAAAACAACCTGAAATTTCGACTGACGAGTCATTCTAATACCATTTTTTTGAAAAATACCAACATTTTTTAAAAATGATTGCTAAACGTAACAAAAAGCAACAAATTCAACTTTTACCACCATGAACCCAAAAATCGACTCTGCCATGTGCTCTCCTCTTTTGTGTCCAGATGGCAAGCTGCGCGCCTCTATCAATTTAGGCAATCCGATCTTGGCCAATAAAAACACGGTAACAGGCGAAGTATTGGGTGTGTCCGTCGATTTAAGCCGCGAACTAGCCAAACGACTCGGTGTGGCGTTAGAGCTTAAAGTCTTTGATGCCGCCGCTAAATCTGTAGCTGCCGTGACAAACAACGATGCCGACATCGGATTTTTTGCCATCGACCCACTGCGCGGCGAAGGCATTAGTTTTACAGCCGCGTATGTTCATATAGAAGGCTACTATTTAGTACGCCAAGATTCGCCACTTAAAGCAAATAGCGACGTGGACAAGGCTGGCATTCGCGTAACCGCAGCCAAAGGTAGCGCTTATGACCTATTTTTAACTAGAAATCTCAAAAATGCCACGCTCACGCATTCCGTGACTTCACAAACGGTAACAGATACCTACTTGCAAAACGGCACCGACGTAGCAGCGGGTGTCAAACAGCAGCTCGAGTCAGACATCAAGCGTCTTGAGGGCAAAGAAAAACTACGCTTGCTCGACACCAACTTTATGGTCATCGCGCAGGCGATGGGCATTCCCAATAATCGCGGTGCCGCAGCCACGGAATACATGCGCCATTTTGTTGAAGAAATGAAGCGCTCGGGGTTTGTGGCGGCGTCGCTCAAACGCCACAAGATTCAAGGCGCAGCAGTCGCGCCACTCACATAACTCAATCCTTTAAAATCAAGTCCTTTTGCAATTTAGGATTTGATAATGTCTCTCTTTTCTGCCGTAGAACTCGCCCCACGCGACCCAATTTTGGGCTTGAATGAACAATTTGCCGCTGATACCAACCCAAAAAAGGTCAATCTTGGCGTGGGTGTGTACTTTGACGACAACGGCAAGCTGCCACTCCTTAAATGTGTGCAGCAGGCAGAAAATGCCATGATGCAAGCGCCAAAAGCTCGCGGTTATTTGCCGATTGACGGCATCGCTGCTTACGACAAAGCCGTGCAATCCCTCGTGTTTGGCGAGACTAGCGAGCCGTTTACCTCTGGCCGTGTCGCGACGGTGCAAGGTCTTGGTGGCACGGGTGGACTCAAAATTGGTGCAGACTTTTTAAAACGAATGAATCCCAACGCAAAAGTGCTCATTAGCGACCCAAGCTGGGAAAACCACCGCGCATTGTTTACTAACGCAGGCTTTACGGTTGAGACTTACGCCTACTACGACCCAGCAAAGCGCCATGAGGGTGGCATCAACTTTGCTGGCATGTTGCGCGACTTAAATGCCGCAGCGGCTGGCACGATCGTTCTCCTGCACGCTTGCTGCCACAACCCCACGGGCTACGACATCACCGCCGCGCAGTGGGACGAGGTGATTGCCGTGATCAAAGCAAAAAATCTGACGGCCTATTTAGATATGGCCTACCAAGGTTTTGGTTACGGCATTGCAGAAGACGGCGCGGTGATTGCTAAGTTCATTGCTGCGGGACTCGACTTTTTGGTCTCCACCAGTTTTAGCAAAAGTTTCAGCTTGTACGGTGAGCGCGTGGGTGCGTTGTCGGTCGTTTGCTCTAGTAAGGAAGAAGCTACGCGCGTGCTCTCACAACTCAAAATCGTGATTCGCACCAACTACTCCAACCCGCCGACGCACGGTGCGTCCGTCTGCGCTGCGGTGCTCACAACCCCCGCACTGCGTGCCTTGTGGGACGAAGAGCTAGCTGAAATGCGCGTTCGCATCAAGGCGATGCGTACTGGCTTGGTGGATGGCCTCAAAGCCGCAGGTGTCAAACAAGACATGAGCTTCATCACTCAACAAATCGGCATGTTTAGCTACTCAGGTCTATCCAAAGACCAAATGACTCGCTTGCGTACCGAGTTCGGCATTTACGGCGTGGACACAGGCCGCTTGGCGATTTCAGCACTCAACACCAAAAACCTTGGCTATGTGTGCGAGAGCATTGCCAAAGTGATGGCGTAAATTGATGACTGATCGTCCCATCCGTACTCGAATTGCGCCTTCACCCACGGGTTTTTTACATCTAGGCACAGCCCGCACAGCCCTTTATTCATGGGCTTTCGCAAAGCATCATGGTGGAAAATTTGTGCTACGGATTGAAGACACAGACGTGGCGCGTTCGACACAAGATTCAGTCGATCAAATTCTCGCCTCGATGCAGTGGCTGGGGCTCGACTACGACGAAGGTCCGATCTACCAAATGCAGCGTTTGGATCGCTATCAGGCAGTCATCGACCAGCTCATCGCCGAAGGAAAAGCTTACCGCTGCTACAGCACGCCCGCCGAACTTGACTTGGTGCGTGAAGCCAAAAAAGCACGCGGTGAAAAACCCCTCTACGACAACCGCTGGCGACCCGAAGCGGGCAAAGTCTTACCGCCCATTCCTGAAGGCATTGCTAGCGTCGTGCGCTTCAAAAACCCAGCTGAAGGCGACGTGACTTGGAATGATTTGGTCAAAGGTGACATTACGATCAACAACCGCGAAATTGATGACCTCATCATTCAAAGAACCGATGGCATCCCCACCTACAACTTCGCCGTGGTGGTGGACGACTGGGATATGCAAATCAGCCACGTGTTTCGCGGCGACGAGCACATCAACAATACGCCTTGGCAAATCAATATCTTCAAAGCACTCGGTGCGCCCTTGCCGCAGTTTGGACATTGCCCCGTGATTTTGGGCGACGACGGGCAAAAGCTATCGAAGCGGCGCGGCGCGGTCAGCGTCACGGCTTACGAAGACAACGGCTATCTGCCCGAAGCCATGCTGAACTACCTAGCGCGCTTGGGCTGGAGCCACGGCGATGAGGAACTTTTTACCTCCGAGCAAATGGTGAGTTGGTTTGACGGCACGCATCTATCAAAAAGCCCTGCGCAGTGGGATCCTGCCAAGCTGCTCTGGGTCAACGCCCAGTACATGAAACAAGCCGACAACGCACGGCTGGCGCGGCTTGTCGCAGCACAACTCGCGAAACGAGATATGCCCGTTCGTACTGAGCCTGCCCCAATACAGCGCTTGGAGAGCATATGCGCTCTTTTCAAGGATCGCTGCGAGACAACAGTACAGCTTGCCGATTGGGCGTCCGTGTTTTATGCAGAACCCGATCGCAGCACGGATAGCTACAAAGCCGAGTACGCACAGCACATCACAGAAGCAGTGAAACCCGCGATTGCACTCCTCGCAACCAAGCTACAAGCCTTACCCGATATGGCTTGGGACAAAGCAAGCATTGCCGCTGCCATCAAAGAAACTCTCACCGAGACAAGCCTCAAAATGCCTCAACTAGCCATGCCTGTGCGCGTACTGGTGGCGGGCAAAGCGCAAACGCCAGCAGTGGACGCGATGCTGGCGCTGTTTGATAAAGAAACGGCCTTAGCTCGGTTGCGCAGGTCTTAATTTCACGCTATAATTTGAGGCTTGATTGAATAGAGCGGTAGAGTTGAGTAAGTAAGTTTGAATCAGCGAACCTGGGGGTATAGCTCAGTTGGTAGAGCGCTTGCATGGCATGCAAGAGGTCAGCGGTTCGATTCCGCTTACCTCCACCAGTA
>JANPAY010000330.1:0-2350 GCA_031430155.1 Comamonadaceae bacterium | reverse complement strand
GCCCACTACAGCACAACCAACCGACGCAGCAGGAATCGAAGCGGCTGGCGTAACGTGGTGGCCACTGCAATTGGCACGTGAGCTAGACGATGCGATCTTGCACCTGCGTACCAATGAATCTGAAATGGGTCTGTGGCTCCTCAAATCTAAAGGTGATGCAGCGTCTGTGTTGGCATCCGATGCAACGCTGATTGCAAACAAAAACCACTGGCTAGTACGTGCCACGATTGGCCACTTGCGCCGCACCTTCTCGCGCATTGATGTGTCCTCGCGCTCACTGTTTGCGGTCATTGAAGAAGGCTCATGCTTTGTTGGCTCGTTGTTAGAAATTGCCCTCGCCGCTGATCGCAGCTATATGTACTGTGAGCAGGGCGCTGCCAACAATCCGCACATCACCGTAAACGAATGCAACTTTGGCATGTTCCCGATGGCGACCGATCAATCACGTTTGCAACGTCGTTTCTACGAAGAAGCGCCTGCCTTAAATGCCGTGCAAGCCATGTCTGGTAAGGCTTTGGACGGAGCAGCCGCACTTGAGCTAGGACTCGTCACAGCCGCGCCTGACGACATCGACTGGGCTGACGAAGTGCGTATCGCCTGCGAAGAACGTATTGCCCTGTCGCCCGATTCGCTGACAGGCTTAGAAGCCAACCTGCGCTTTAACGGCAAAGAGACCATGGTGACGCGCGTGTTTGGTCGCTTGTCTGCATGGCAAAACTGGATTTTTGTGCGCCCCAATGCGAGTGGCGACAAGGGTGCACTCAAGCTGTATGGCAAGGGCGAGAAGGCTCAATTTGATATGAATCGCGTTTAATTTTTAAAGGAACCAAAAATGTCCACCATCGACTACCAAGAAAAAATCCCGAATAACGTCAATCTGCATGAGGATAAAACCCTGCAACGTGCGCTAGAACACTGGCAGCCTAACTACGTGGAGTGGTGGAAGGACGTAGGCCCTAAAGATTCCAACGAAAGCGACGTTTACCTGCGCACCGCGATTAGCGTCGATCCTGCGGGCTGGGCGACTTTTGGTCACACCAAGATGCCTGACTACCGTTGGGGCATTTTTATGAATGACCGCATTGCCGACCGCAAAGTTGGCTTTGGCGAGCAACTGGGTCGCGACGTTTGGCAAGAAGTGCCAGGCGAGCACCGTGCTAACCTGCGCCGCATCATCGTCACGCAAGGCGATACGGAGCCTGCATCGGTGGAGCAGCAGCGTCATTTGGGACTCACGGCGCCGTCCATGTACGACCTACGCAACCTCTACCAAATCAACGTAGAAGAAGGCCGTCACCTGTGGGCGATGGTGTTTTTGCTGCACAAATATTTTGGTCGCGATGGCCGCGAGGAAGGCGATGCGCTCTTAGACCGCCGCTCGGGTGACGCGAACAATCCGCGTATTTTGGGCGCGTTTAATGAGCAAACACCTGATTGGTTGGCGTTCTTTATGTTCACCTATTTCACGGATCGCGACGGCAAATTCCAACTGAACGCGCTGGCCGAATCGGCGTTTGATCCGCTCTCGCGCACGACCAAGTTCATGTTGACCGAAGAGGCGCACCACATGTTTGTGGGCGAGTCGGGCATTAGCCGTGTGGTGCAGCGCACTTGCCAAGTGATGAATGAGCTGAAGACCGATGACCCCGCCAAACTACGCGCTGCGGGCGTGATTGATCTGCCCACCGTGCAGCGCTATCTCAATTTCCACTACAGCGTGACGATTGATTTGTTTGGTGCCGACGAATCCAGCAATGCGGCCATCTTCTACAACTCGGGACTCAAAGGTCGTTACGAAGAAGGCAAACGCACGGACGACCACCGCCTTGGCAATCAAACCTACAAGGTGTTGGAAGTGAAGAATGGCAGCTTGCAAGAAAAAGAAGTCCCGATGCTCAACGCACTCAACGAAGTGCTGCGCGACGACTTTATTACCGACTCGGTCGCAGGTGTGGAGCGTTGGAATAAAGTGATGACCAAAGCGGGCATCAACGCGAAGTTGACCGTACCGCACAAAGCATTCAATCGCAAGATTGGTGCACTGGCTGGACTCAAACTGTCGCCACAAGGTCAAGTCGTGAGCGATGTCGAGTGGGCAGCGGGTCAAGACCAGTGGCTGCCATCCAGCGGCGACCGTGCTTATGTCTCAAGCCTCATGAGCCGTGTGGTCGAGCCAGGTAAATTTGCTAATTGGATTGCGCCGCCTGCGCTGGGCATTAACCGCCAGCCAGTAGACTTCGAGTACGTTCGATTTAACTATCCAACCAGCCGAGGCGCTATGCAGCTAACCATCATTCGTCAGCACCTGATTGACCCTGAAATCTTCATTCGCTGCAACACTTGCGATGCC
>JANPAY010000329.1:0-2979 GCA_031430155.1 Comamonadaceae bacterium | reverse complement strand
GGTACTGGGCACATTTAATTCAGGGCATTACGAGTACGACGCCAACCTTGCCATGATGCATGTGAGCGACGCTGCCAAAATTTTTAGACTAGAAGGCGCAAGCGGTGTTCGCGTCAAATTACGTGATTTGCACACCGCGCTACAAGTGGGGGATGATCTCTCAAAAGCCTTATCTCTCAAAACGGATCTTGGTAATCTTTATGTCCGTGATTGGACCAAACAAAATCGTACGTGGTTTGCTGCCGTGCAGGTCGAAAAAACCATGATGTTCATCATCCTCACGCTCATCGTAGCGGTGGCTGCATTCAACTTGGTGAGCACCTTGGTGATGACCGTGACCGACAAGCGTGCGGACATCGCGATCCTCAGAACACTGGGCGCAACGCCGCGCTCCATCATGGGCATCTTTGTGGTGCAAGGCGCAGCGGTGGGTGTGGTGGGCACGCTGGCGGGATTGCTTTTGGGACTCGGCGTAGCCTACAACATTGACATCATCGTGCCAGCGATTGAACGCTTGTTTAACGCAAGCTTTTTGCCACGCGATATTTATTTGATTAGCCGTATGCCTAGCGATCCACAAAGCGGCGATATTGTGCCGATTACGGTAATCGCGCTCGTACTGGCTTTTGCTGCAACGCTGTACCCAAGTTACCGTGCTAGCCGTGTTAATCCTGCGGAGGCATTGCGTTATGAGTGATTTGAATACAAACGTCATTTTGCAAGCTCGAAACCTGAGTAAGCGCTTCCATGATGGTGTGTTGGATGTGACGGTGCTGCAAAACCTAGATTTGAGCGTGGCAAAAGGCGAGACGCTCGCTATCGTGGGTGCATCAGGTTCGGGCAAGAGCACGTTACTCCATTTGCTGGGCGGCTTGGATGCGCCAACCAGCGGCAGCGTGTCGCTGATGAGCAAAGATTGGACAAGCATGAGCCCGTCCGATCAGGGCGCGTGGCGCAATCAACACCTTGGGTTTGTCTATCAATTTCATCATCTGCTGCCTGAGTTCTCAAGCCTAGATAACGTGGCGATGCCATTGTGGATTCGGCGCATGAACCGCGATGAGGCAAGAGAGCAAGCCGCACAAATCTTAAAAGACGTTGGGCTGGCAAGCCGCATGGCACATCGCCCCGCCGAGCTATCGGGCGGTGAGCGTCAGCGGGTGGCAATTGCGAGGTCACTGGTCTGCAAACCCGCATGCGTATTGGCCGACGAGCCCACAGGCAACTTAGACAGACGCACAGCAGATGGTATTTTTGAAATGATGCTCGCACTTGCCAAAGCGCAGGGCACAGCCTTTGTGTTGGTTACGCATGATGAGGCGCTGGCTGCAAGATGTGACAGGCAATTTGGACTTAGCATAGGAATAACATGAACCAAGTACAACTCGTCTTAAGTGTGGTTTTGGCCTTAATGGTCTTCTCTGTCGCGCTTGAACTCCACGTGAATGATTTCAAACGAGTTTTGGAATCTCCCAAGAGTGTGATTGCTGGGCTGATCCCTCAGTTCATTTTGCTGCCCGTTGGCACATGGCTTGCGACGTTGTGGCTAGATTTACCGCCCAATATCGAGGCTGCGATGATTTTGGTCGCGTCCTGTCCTGGTGGCAGTTTGTCAAATTTTGTGACCCATTTCGGGCGCGGAAACACGGCGTTGTCGGTCAGTATTTCAGCTGTGGCGAGCATCTTGGCGCTCTTTCTAACCCCTTTTAATTTTGCATGGATGATGGCGTCAAATCCTGCGACGAGTGGTTGGTTAAAAACCTTGTCAATTGATGCTTCAGCGATCTGGTTGTCGCTCTTGTTTTTACTTGCAATACCTATGGCCTTTGGCTTGGTGTTTTCGCACCGCTTACCTACCATCACACAAAAAATCAAAAAACCACTGGGCAACTTTGCTTTGTTTGCGCTCTTTGCCTTCATCGTTTTAGGTTTGTTGCGCGAACGTCAGCAGCTCACGCTGGCACTACTTCCAACGCTGGGACTCGTGATTGCTCACAACGCGTTTGGACTGTTCACGGGTTGGATCACATCTAAGGCGATGCGTGTGCCCGAGGTGGACAAGCGTGCCATCATGATTGAAGGCGGCATGCAGAACTCGGGTCTGGCGCTGGGCATCATTGCCGTGCAATTTAATAGCGATTTAGGCATGGTGGTGATTGCTAGTTTGTGGGGCATTTGGCACATTGTGAGCGGTTTGACCTGTGCGTTTTATTGGCGGGGGATTGACAAAAATGCTTGATTTAATTTTTAAAGATGGGCTCGTCGTTGATGGGACGGGTTCAGAGCCGCGCCTTGCCGACGTTGGTATTAAAGATGGACGGATTGTTGCGATAGGCGATATTACCGAATCAGCCAAAGAAATTATTGATGCAAACGGCGCATGGGTCACCCCGGGCTTTATCGATTTACACACGCATTACGATGGTCAAGCCACATGGGATGATGCGTTTGTGCCGAGCATTTATCATGGCGTGACCACGCTGGTGATGGGGAATTGCGGTGTTGGCTTTGCGCCTGTGCAGCAGGGTGGAGAGCAGCGCTTGATTGAGCTCATGGAGGGCGTGGAGGATATCCCTGGCGCAGCGCTGGCTGAAGGCCTTAAGTGGGATTGGCGCAGTTTTCCTGAGTACATGACTGCACTAGAGAAAACCCCACGCAGTTTGGATTATTTGGTGCAAGTACCGCATGACCCGCTCAGAATGTTTGTGATGGGTGAGCGAGCCAAAGCCAATGAGGTGGCAACCACTGCTGATATTGATGCCATGCAGGCCTTGCTGGGTGAGGCTTTGCGGGCAGGTGCGGTGGGGTTTTCGACTGGACGCAGTGACAACCACCGTACGAGTCGTGGCGAGGCCACGCCTTCCTCTGAATCTAGTCGCGCCGAGCTAACCGCGCTGGCTGGTGTGCTTAAAAACTTGAATCACGGTGTGGTGCAAGTGGTGAGTGACTTTGATGTGCTGCGCGGTACAGCGACATTTG
>JANPAY010000328.1:0-1842 GCA_031430155.1 Comamonadaceae bacterium | reverse complement strand
CACGACTCGGCATGACCATCCCCTTCGACGGCGTCAGCCTGGCTGATCAGCGCGAGTGGATCGTCGAACTGGAAGCGCTCGGCTACAGCGACGTCTGGTCGGCCGAGGCGAACGGCAGCGACGGATTCACGCCCCTCGTCCTCGCGTCCCAGTGGGCTCCGACCCTGCGACTCGGGTCGGCGATCATCCCGGCGTACACGCGAGGTCCGGCTCTCCTGGCGCAGACTGCAGCCAGTCTTGCGGAGACCGCGCCCGGACGGTTCGTGCTCGGCATCGGTACCTCGTCGAACGTGATCGTCGGCCAATGGAACGGCATTCCGTTCGAGAAGCCCTACGCGCGTGTTCGTGACACCGTGCAGTTCCTCCGCTCGGCCTTTGCCGGAGAGAAGATCGACCACGCCTACGAGACCTTCACGGTGAAGGGCTTCAAGCTGGGACGCCGTGTCGACCAACCGCCGCAGGTCATGATCGCCGGCCTCCGAGAGGGCATGCTCCGGCTCGCCGGACGCGAGAGCGACGGGGCGATCATCAACTGGCTCGGTGCGAAGGACGTCGTGAAGGTGAACGAGATCGTGCAGGGAGCATCGCCCGACGGAACGCCCAAGGAGATCGTCGCCCGTCTCTTCGTCTGTCCGAGCGAGGATGCCGCCGCCGTGCGCGCGGGGGCACGCTTCGCCATCGCTGCCTACCTCAACGTCCCCGTGTACGCAGCGTTTCACGAGTGGCTCGGAAACGGTCCGCGCCTCCAGGGCATGTGGGACGCGTGGAAGAGCGGCGACCGCAAGGGAGCCCTAGCGGCGATCCCCGACGACGTGGTCGATGAGTTGGTGATTCACGGATCCGCCGAGCAATGCAAAGCGCACATACGGAAATACATGGACAACGGCGTGACCACCGCCGCGTTGGCGATTCTGCCCCTGGCTCCGATCGACATCCGGCGGGCGGTGCGCGACCTCGCGTTCGACTGACGGGCGTCGCAGCTACAGCGCCGAGAGGCGCTCGATGAGTTCTTGCGGGCCGACGAGGTCCCACTGCTGGGCGCCGACCGCATCGAATCGCACGATGCCTGCGGTATCGACGATGAAGCACGCTGGTTGCTGACCGAGCGAGATCATCCGGCTCGTGACGTCGTAGGCATCGAACACCGCGCCGGACTCGTCGGCCACGAGCGTGAACGGGTACGAGTTCTTCGTCAAGTGATCGGTGAGTTCGTCGACCGAGTGGGGAGCGATCGCGACGATCGACGCTCCGGTTGCCGCCAGTTCAGGATACGAGTCACGCAACTGCGCGAGATGCTTTCGGCAGAACGGTCAGAAGAAGCCGCGGAGGAAGATGAGCACAACGGGACCCTTGAGGCGGGCATCGTCGAGAGACCACACCGACGCGGCTCCCGACGGAAGAGAGATCTCCGGCGCCTTCGTTCCCGAAGCCGCCTTCTTGGACGAGCGTGAGGACATGTCTGTCGTTTCTGTTCGGTGTTCAGGTGGTCAGGTGGTTCGGATGATGGCGGTGCTATGCCTTCGGCGGACCGTCGTAGCCGACGGGCATGGAGTCGACGATCTGATCGAGGTATTCGCTCAGTCCATAGCCGACCCGTCCGTCGGGCATCGTCCACTGTGTCATGCCTTCGCTGATGCGCGTGAGCAGCTCGTTGCCCTCGGGATCGGTTCGCCGGTTGCGCAGCGGGATGAGGTTGAACGCGTCGCCGTTGATCTTCCAGGTCTTGGCCGATTTCGACGAGGTGAGGGTGAGGGAGACCCCGCGATGGTACGTGTCGTCGCCCGACCACTCGGTGGCCACGGAGCACTCGTCGACGAGATGGAGCTTGCCGTCCTCCCACAC
>JANPAY010000327.1:0-2113 GCA_031430155.1 Comamonadaceae bacterium | reverse complement strand
TGGTTACCGCAATGGCACGCCGCAATCGAGTAATTTTTTGATTCGAAGTCGTGAGCATTTTGCGACGGGCAACCCACATAGCACATTTAACGTTGCGCTTTTGGGTAACGCCAGCGATCTGCGGCAACTCGATCCTAGGCTGCGTGCCACGCCTGAACATGTGGCTGATATTGCTGCTGTCGTGGCGCATATTCGCGCTCGCAGCCCTTTGCCCATATGGCTTGTGGGCACGAGCCAAGGCACGATTTCAGCGGCTGCCGCCGCGATTTCTTTGGGAGATAAAGTCAATGGGATTGTGTTGTCTGCTTCTATGACGAGCTTTAGATGGCCGACGAGCGTACCGCAACTGGCCATTGACAAAATTACTCTTCCAGTTTTGGTGATTTCGCATGAACAAGACAGTTGCCGCGCTACGCTGCCGCTAGAAGGTAAGTACATCATGGAAAAATTGACACAAACGCCGATTAAAAAATTTGTGCTGCTGACAGGTGGTAGTAACCCAACAGGCGACCCTTGCGAGGCTTTGCACTGGCATGGCTTTATCAATATGGAAGCAGAGGCGAGTAAGGTCATCACCGACTGGATATTGCAGCCCACTCCATAATCAACACACTGCTAACGCATCATTTACGAAAAGGAACAAACATGGCACGCATGGTCAACTGCATCAAATTGGGCAAAGAAGCTGAAGGCCTCGACTTCCCGCCGTACCCTGGCGAGCTGGGCAAAAAACTCTGGCAACAAGTCAGCAAAGAAGCGTGGGCGGCTTGGCTCAAGCATCAAACCATGTTGGTGAATGAGAACCGCTTGAATTTGGCAGATGCACGTGCGCGTCAGTATTTGGCGCGTCAAATGGATAACCATTTCTTTGGCGACGGGGCAGACGCGGCGCAGGGCTATGTCCCACCCGCAGCCTAAAAAAGTCAGTATCGTTGGTGCTGGTTTAGCGGGGGCAGCTTGCGCGAATGCCTTTGCCCGTGTGGGCTATCGCGTCACGGTGTACGAGCAAGCGGCTGCGCCAGCAGCGGGAGCGTCAGGTGTGCCGATTGCTTTGTTTGCGCCTAGCGTCTCGACTGACGATGCGCCGCATTCGCGTTTGCTGCGGCAGGGGGTGCATGTGCTGATGAGCGAACTTAAGCGCCTAAGCGACGCAGGTTTGATGCTTGAAGGCTCGGATTGGGCCATGACGGGCGTTTTGGAGCGCTGCATTCGTGGCGACAAAAAGCTCCCAAGCGCGTGGCTGGAACCTCAAGACCCGCTTGGCTTGCAAAGCAAGATGCTTGGTGATCTTTATCCAGCAAGGCCTGCGGGTAAGGTGCAAGAATTATTTCATGGTGCAGCAGGTTGGGTCAATCCGAAACGCTTGATTGCCGCCTGGCTGGCGCATCCCCATATTGAACTTAAAGTGCAGTCGCGTGTGGATGATGTGATGGGGCTTAGTACCGAGCTTGTGGTGGTGGCCTGCGGTTACCAGTCGTCTGATTTATTACCTGAACTCAAAGAAATGCTGCAACCGATTCGGGGGCAGGTGGAGTGGGGCGGTGAGGTTATGTATTCGCAATTGGCATATCCCGTCAATGGCATGGGGCACTTCATTCAAACCTCGAGCACGTGGGTTGTAGGCGCTACGTTTCAAAGGGACGAGACGGATTTGATACCTCGCGCAAAGGACGTCGATAAGAATTTTGAAAAGTTGCAAGTGCTACTGCCTAAGCTCACCAAGCCAGAGTCGGCAAGGCTTCGCGCAGAGTCGGTGTCTTGGGTTGGTGTGCGAACAGCGCAAAAAAATCGTCAGCCATTGGTGATACAACCTGATGCGGCTCGATACCCCCATCTTTGGGTTTGCACGGGACTGGGCTCGCGTGGCCTCAGCCTTGCTGCCTTATGCGCCAGTAGCTTGCTTGCGAGCGTCCAGCACGGCTTGATGCTCGGTTAAGAATGATTTCACAGAGTCAATGTAAGGCAAAGTTTCAGGATCTTTGCTTGAACCAAAACGCGCGATCACCGTTTCATAAGTGGCAATAGCCTCATCGTTTCGTTGCAAAGTATTGAGACGGTAGGCCTTATTCATCATGGCTTTGACGACGTAGAGTTGAAACTCGGCGTTGATAGG
>JANPAY010000326.1:0-1647 GCA_031430155.1 Comamonadaceae bacterium | reverse complement strand
CTAAAGCGTTGCGAAGGCGGGGTAAAAGTGGTGCGATGATGCGGTCTGCAATCATCACACCAAAACAACCCACGGAGACTTCTAGGAGTCTGTCGGACTTGACCTACCAATGCCCGCATTCGTCTCGAACGGTGCGGTTTTGATGCCTTGGAATTGAAATTTGCTGCGATCAACCGCTCCGAGCGGCTCAGCGGGCGCTTCGAAGACGCTGCGTATCAGCGTTAGGCATGTTTTCTCCACATTCTTGAACCTGCTATCTCGCTGCGCTCAGCACATGCAGCCGCTTGATGTTCCAGGTCATCGTCACCAATGACCATTCGCCACGCGCCTGATCGATACCGCGCATGCTCATCTGTCGCCAGCCCATCACTCGTTTGATGATCCCGAACACCGGCTCGACTGTTTGCTTGCGCAACCCGTACAACGCCCGGCCAGCATTTGTTCCCAGCCGGTGCGCCATTTTGACCACCGGGTCTGAGCCCGTGGGCGCCGGCACATCGGGCGCGAATCGCTCCATCACGGGGACATGATGGCTCTGCCGCTTCATCGCCAGCATGGGTTCGATTTCGCTTTGCTCGCAGGCCGCGGTATTGGCCCCGCTGAAGTAGCCCGTATCGGCCAACAGCGTCTTGACCTCGCCAAGCTCCTTGGGCAGCGCCTGCACTTTATCCAGCGTGGGGGAGATTTCGCGCTTGTCATTCGGCGCCTGCGTGACGTGCGCGGTGACCACCAGCATGGTCTGTGTATCCACCGCAGCTTGCGCGTTGTAGCTTTGACCGAAGCTGCCTCCTGGGCCAGGCATGATGCGTGAGTCCTCGTCGGTGAGGTTGACTTGGTCGGTGTCTTTGGGCGCGCTTGACGGCGCCTGTGGCTCTGGCCCGCGCGGCTTCTTGCCGTCCTCGCGCTGGCCTTGGCGCTTGGCACACTTGGCCTCGTACTCCTGCTGCTCCACGGCATGGCGCTCGCCGGCGCGTTCCTCAATCTTCACCTTGGCCTTGGCGATGGCGCTCAGGCGCTGTTCGCGCCGCGCGATCTCCGCCGGTACGTCAGCCCATCGTTGAGCGGCTTGCTGTCGCTTTGCTCGGCCAGCTTCAACAGCAATTGAACTTCTTCGCGCAGCTGCGCTTCGATCTTGTTTGCATGCGCCCACGACAGCGCCTTGTGCTTGCTGGCGTTGGCCGCAATCTTGGTGCCGTCCAGCGCAATGTTCCCCAGCTTCAGGCACTTCATCTCTCGGGCCAGTACCAGCACCTGTACGAACAGCTTCTCGATTTGCGGCAAAAAACGCCGCCGGAAGTTGGCAATGCTGTCGTGGTCGGGCTGCGTGTTCGCAGCAATGAAGCGAAACGCCACCGAGTCATGGCAAGCCCGCTCAATCTTGCGGCTCGAATGCAGTCCCGTGGCGTAGCCGTAGACCAGCAACCCCAGCATCATGCTCGGGTGGTAGGCGTCACTACCTCGGCCCGTGTACTGCCGCGTCAGCTCGTTCAGGTCCAACTGGTCAATCACCTCCACCACGAATCTTGCCAGGTGGTTCTGTGGCAGCCACTCATCTACCGAGGGCGGTAGCAAGTAGGCAGTGTCTCGGTTAATCGTGACAAAGCGGCTCATGACTTGGGACGGTCGTTGATGGCACGCACAATTGTC
>JANPAY010000325.1:0-1793 GCA_031430155.1 Comamonadaceae bacterium | reverse complement strand
CACTGGTTGATAAGCTATACGCAGAAAAATCTAAAACCAAAATCAAACCCACTGATCAAAGCCGCGTGGCGCTGCTGTTTGAGCGCTATCAGGCGCTGGTCACGCGGGTTGAGCAGGCACAATCTACACCTGCGGACTCAGCATCTAAATAATTTTTAACCGTCAATCTAGGGAAATCTTTCAAATGACACAGCAACTACAAACCATCATCGACAGCGCATGGGACAATCGCGCCGATTTATCGCCTACCAAGTCACCCAAAGAAGTGTCGGATGCTGTCGAGCACATCATCAGCGAGCTCAACAAAGGCCGTTTGCGTGTAGCGACCCGTGAATCCGTGGGCGTTTGGACAACGCATCAGTGGATTAAAAAAGCCGTTCTGTTGTCGTTCCGCTTGAAAGACAACGAAATTATTTCCGCTGGCGAGCTCGGCTTTTTTGACAAAGTACAAACTAAATTTGCGCACCTCACCGCCGATGAAATGAAGGCAACGGGCGTACGCGTCGCGCCACCCGCCGTGGCGCGCCGCGGTAGTTTTATTGCAAGCGGCGCTATTTTGATGCCGTCTTACGTCAACATTGGAGCGTATGTGGATTCGGGCACGATGGTGGACACATGGGCAACCGTGGGTAGCTGCGCTCAGATCGGCAAGAACGTCCACCTCTCGGGCGGCGTGGGCATTGGCGGCGTACTCGAGCCCATTCAAGCAGGCCCGACCATCATTGAAGACAACTGCTTTATCGGCGCACGCTCCGAAGTGGTCGAAGGCGTGGTCGTGGAAGAGCATTCTGTTCTGGGCATGGGTGTGTACCTCGGGCAAAGCACTCCCGTGTTTGATCGGACCGTAAGCAAATGGCTAGATTGCGAGCCAGGCAAGCTGCGCATTCCTTCAGGTTCAGTTTTGATCTCGGGCTCACGTCCGCCAAAAAATCCAGGCGAGCCAGGCACGTATTGCGCGGTGATTGTGAAGCGTGTGGATGCGCAAACGCGGTCGAAAACTAGCCTCAATGATTTATTGCGTGATTAATTAATGACGCAGACAACCTTCGAGAAATGACCCAAACAACCTTCGGTTATGACCAAGAAGAAGACCGCCTGTGGCTGTGCTACCACGAGGAGCAGCCGCGAATTTGGATTACGCGTCGTTTTGCGCAAGGTTTGATTGGTCCGATGGCCGAACTGATTGAGCGCACCACTACGCTCAATCAATTGACGGGGCTTGCGCCGCATGAACAAATCCGCATGGAGCACCGCATCGCCGTGCAAGAGACACCGCAAGGCGACGCGCATTATCCATTTCAGATTAGCCAAGAAGACCGCGATACGCACCGTGCGCAAGGCTTTGTACTGTGCAAAACACTCAAGCTGCACATGGAACCAAACGGTTGCAACATCAACATGCAAACCGATGAGGGCGAGGTCAACTTTGGGCTGTCGCGCTACGACACGCATTTGTGGCTGCGCGCCTTCCGCATGGCGCTCGATAACGCCAATTGGGATTTACCCACCTTGCCTGCATGGCTAACCGAGCCCGTGCTACCGCCCTCCATCCAAACGCTGCTGACATCACCCCTGCCCTCTGATCTCGATTCAGACACTCCACCAGACCCTGCGCCATGACCTCTACCCTTGATCTTGCCAAGCAACTCATCGCCTGCCACTCGCCCACGCCGCTAGATGGCGGCTGCATGGAAATCATTACCGCACGCCTTGCCCCGCTTGGCTTTGTGCCCACTGTGCTCGAATTTGAGGATGTCAAAAACTTGTGGCTCAAACGCCAAGGTTCAAAAATA
>JANPAY010000324.1:0-6521 GCA_031430155.1 Comamonadaceae bacterium | reverse complement strand
CAATCAAAACGTGGTGAGTGCTAACGGGGTCGAACCGCTGACCTACGCCTTGTAAGGGCGCCGCTCTACCAACTGAGCTAAGCACCCACGCTGAAATTATTTATTCAGTGCTTCTTTCAGACCTTTACCAGGACGGAACTTAGGCACTTTTGCAGCTTTAATTTTAAGTGCGGCGCCAGTTTTTGGATTACGACCCACTCGCGCGGCGCGCTTGCCAACAGCAAACGTACCAAAACCAACTAGAGCAACTGTGCCGCCTTTTTTAAGCGTCGTTTTGACTGCGCCCATCAAAGACTCTAGAGCGCGGCCAGCCGCAGCTTTAGAAATTTCAGCATGTTTTGCCATGTGTTCTACGAGTTCGGTCTTATTCATCAGTGACTCCTTAAGATAAAAAATATTTGCTAGAAAAGCAGGTTGAGAAAGATTCTACGATTTATTCTAATCGGTTTTTAAAACCCCCGACCTGT
Organism: Comamonadaceae bacterium; assembly: GCA_031430155.1. GTDB lineage: Bacteria > Pseudomonadota > Gammaproteobacteria > Burkholderiales > Burkholderiaceae_C > JASGCK01. Next base: position 6,054 of record JANPAY010000324.1, on the reverse strand, counting down.
GATTCTATAAAGCACTAGCTATCGCTTTCCCTAGGTCGCTCGTTGTGGCTTTCCCGCCAATATCCGGCGTTTTTGGAGCCCCCGATTTTGGATCGAGCACAGCCTCAATTGTTTTGAGCACATGGTCATGTGCGTCTTTAAACCCTAGGTGCTCTAGCATCATTGCCCCGCACCAAACCTGCCCAATTGGGTTCGCAATCCCTTTGCCTGCAATGTCGGGGGCAGAGCCATGCACCGGCTCAAACAGCGATGGGTATTTTCTCTCTGGATTTAAATTTGCACTGGGTGCAATGCCAATGGTGCCCGTGCAAGCGGGGCCAAGGTCACTCAAAATATCGCCAAACAAATTACTAGCCACAACCACGTCGAAGAAATCTGGACGCTGCACAAAATGGGCCGTCAAGATGTCGATGTGGAACTTGTCTGTTTTGATATCAGGATATTTTTTCGCCATCTCAGCCACACGCTCATCCCAATACGGCATCGTGATCGCAATACCATTTGATTTTGTGGCACTGGTCAAATGCTTCTTCGGACGTGACTGCGCAAGGTCATAGGCAAACTTGAGCACACGATCTGTACCAAATCTCGTGAACACTGATTGCTGCTGGACAAACTCACGAGGCGTACCTTCAAACATACGCCCCCCCACAGCAGAGTATTCGCCTTCTGTGTTTTCACGCACGATGTACATGTCGATCTCGCCAGGCTGACGCGGTGTACCGTCACGGCGCACCACGGGGGCAATGATGCCCGGCATCAACCGCGCAGGACGCAAATTAACATACTGGTCAAAGTCACGACGAAACAAAATCAGTGAACCCCACAGCGAAATGTGGTCTGGTATTTTTTCAGGCCAACCAACCGCTCCAAAATAAATCGCATCGTGCCCGCCGATTTGATCTTTCCAGTTATCGGGCATCATTTTTCCGTGCTTTTCAAAATAATCCCAACTCGCAAAATCGAAGTGGTCAAACTGTAAGTCGATACCAAACTTGGTTGCTGCAGCCTCCATCACGCGTACGCCCTCGGGCATGGTTTCTTTGCCAATGCCATCTCCAGCGATGACGGCTATGCGATGCTTCGTTTTATTGCTCATATTGATGTTCTCGTTAAAGTTAAAAATTAAGGTTTGAAAAATGCAAGTGCTTCTTGCAGCACAACAGCGGGATTTTCTTCAGGGATGTAATGCCCGCTCTCGACAGGCATGCCCGTAACGCAGGTGGCCCTGTCACGCCACAGCTTCAGCACATCAAAACACTGCTGCACCACGCCCTTTGCACCCCAGAGCACATGGACGGGTGTGTCGATTTTTTTACCAGCGGCCACATCGACACGGTCATGTTCTAAGTCAATCGTGGCAGCTGCACGGTAGTCCTCGGCCATCGCCATGGCAGAGTTGGGAATGAGCGAACAGCGCTCGTATTCACTCAGTGCCGCAGGCGCAAACTTCTCAAGACCGCCATACCGTGAGCCCATCACGCCATGCAAGTAACGTACAGGATCGTCACCTATCAAAGCTTCCGGCAAAGGTGCAGGTTGAATTAAAAAGAACCAATGACAATACAGTGTCGCAAATAGCTGCGTGGTGTTTTCGTACATGCCCAGCGTGGGTGCGATGTCAAGCAACATCATGCGCTCCACGGCACAAGGAAAATCAGCCGCCAAACGATGCGCCACGCGCGCGCCTCGGTCATGTGCCAGCACTTGAAATTGCGTATAACCAAAATGCGCCATCACCGCCGCCGCGTCCGTTGCCATTGCCCGTTTGGAATACGGCCGATGCGCGTCATCTGTTGCTGGACGATCTGAGTCGCCATAACCGCGCAAATCGAACATCACCACGCGAAAATGCTTAGCAAGCTCGGGGGCTGTTAAGTGCCACATCGTATGGCTTTGCGGATGGCCGTGTATCAACAGCAGTGGCTTGCCATCCAACTTGCCACCAACGCGCCCGCTGATACGAACGCCTTGGTTGTTGATTTCGAAAGTGGTGAAGTTTGTAAACATAGCCCTGATTGTGTCCATCTCACGCAGGCATTACAAGCAATAATTAGAAATCAATTATTGCCTCAAAGGAAATAGTGACTATGTCCACGACCCGCAACGACTTAGAGCTTGTGCTCGCCGTGCAAGAGACAGGTAGCCTCACCAGAGCCAGCGAGAAGCTTGGATTTAGCACCCCCATGATGACCAAGCGCTTAGCGGCACTAGAACAAGCGCTTGGCGTGAAACTGTTCTTCCGAACTACGCGCAAAGTCACACCCACTGCCGAAGGAGAGTTATTTTGCGAACGTGCCAAACCACTCATCGAGAACTTCCTCCATTTAGAAGACACGCTACGCGAGCAGGTACTCGAGCCATCAGGGCTCATCAAAATCGTCTCGACTTTTGGTTTTGGTCGCCTATGGCTAGGGGCTGCCATTGCGGAGTGGTCCAAGCAATATCCCAATGTGCGTGTCGATCTCAGACTCACAGAGGCCCTCCCCGACCTTGCCGCCGAAGGCTTTGACGCATCCGTTTGGCTGTGGGCGCCTAGCCGCGCCAACAGTGCCAAATGGTCAGCGCGATTACTAGCGCACAACGAGCGTGTCCTAGTCGCGTCGCCCAGCTACGTGAGCGCACATGGTGTGCCTGCTACTCTCGATGATCTATCGCATCACGAGTGCCTTGCGGTTCACGAAAGTGATGATCGAGGCTCAAGTTGGCTATTAACTCAAAGCAATAAAAAGGACGTGGTGCACAACATCAAAATAAAAGGCGCTCTCAGCAGTAATTCGGGTGAGCTGGTACGCGACTGGTGCGTGCAAGGCAAAGGCATCATGCTGCGCAGCCTTTGGGATGTCTCCAAACTTTTGAGCGCAGGCAAACTGGTGAGAGTCTTACCCGACTACGCCATGAAGGATGCCCACATTCAGTGGCTAGCGCCGTTTAGACCGCACACGCCGCTACGCGTCAGCTTGCTACGCGACTATTTAACTGCAGCGTTTAAGGGCGAACCTTGGCTTGTAGAGACCTCGCAGGCCGCACCACAAACCAAACGCCCATTGCGCACAAAATCGTCCCCGCGATCGTTACCAAACTGATATGCTCATCAAAAAGCAACCACGCAATAGCAGCCGTGGTGGGCGGCACCAAATACAAAAGAGAAGTCACGCTAGTGGCTGCACCACGCTGAACCAGTAAATAGAAAAGCGAGCTGCCGCCAAGCGATAAGCCCAGCACCGCCCAGCCCATAGCGAACATCAATTGAGGGTGCCAAATCATTGGATCTGAATCAAAGAGGGCAAACGGCAAACACACAATCGCTGCCCCCATAAGCCCAATGCCATTACCGACACGCACGTCAATGAGCTCTACATACTGTTTTTGATAAAGCGTACCCACCGTAATTGCAACCAGCGAAAAAATAGTCCATCCAAGCGTGTACGGTGTCACTTCTAAACCCGCAACAAGTTTTCCAGAAACGACTAGTGAGAGTCCTGCAAAACCAAGTGCGAGTCCGGCCCACTGCCAGCTACTCACGCGTTCTTGCTTACTGATCAAGCCCACCCAAAGCGCTGTCAGTATGGGCTGCAAGCCAACGATAAGTGCTGTAAGGCCAGCGCCCATGCCAGCTTTAATAGCTAGCCAGACACCCGACAAATAGCCCGCCTGTACAAGAACGCCTGTCACTAGCAAATGAACCCATTGTTGGCGACTGCTCGGCCAAGTGATAGTTTTAAAGCCTGTGCTACAGCCAATCCAAATTAAAAAACAAAGCACAGAGAGTGCGCAGCGGATAGCTAAAAAACTCATCGCTGGCGCATACGGCATCCCTAGGCGTGCAGAAATAAATCCTGTACTCCAGATGAAAACAAAGACGAAAGGCATGGCAGCAATCCATGCCGTAGATTTGCTCGGTGCCGCCACAGATTTAGTCCACTTTTGCGCGAATTTCGGGCAATGCTTTTTGCATGTAATACACCATTGACCAGACCGTTAGGATGGCTGCTAAGCCAATTAGGACGTGGCCTACAGCCCGAGTGTGAAACAATCCGAGCAACATACCGTCAAACAATAAAAAGGGGATGGCCACTAGCTGCGCGGTCGTTTTGAGCTTACCAAGCATATGAACCGCCACGCTTTTGCCTGCCCCGATTTGTGCCATCCATTCGCGCAGAGCCGATATCGCAATCTCACGCCCAACGATGATGAGCGCGATGAAGACATCAACACGGTTCAGGTCAAGTAACACCAAGAGTGATGCGCAGACCAATAACTTGTCGGCGACGGGATCGAGGAAGGCACCAAACGATGAGGTCTGGTTGAGCTTTCGTGCTAAGTAGCCATCAAACCAATCAGTCACCGCAGAGATGACAAAAATGGCTGTTGCCAACAAATTTTGCAGTTTCGCGTCAATAGGCAAATAGAACACACCAATGATGAGCGGAATGGCAACCATGCGGGCCCAAGTGAGCAAGGTAGGGATAGTAAAAAATTTAGATCGCATGATGGAGTTATGGCTGAAGAGAGTGCAATTGGAACTTTAAATCATCATTAAACAAAAACGTCTCATTAAAGACCCACGGCTGTGGCAGATGTGTGACAGAACCAAACGGTGCAGCACGGCGGATGGCAGCCATAGCTAACTGCACAGTCTGAGGTTGAAAATGCGGAGTACGCGTGACATCCAGCCCACGAATCGATCCATCGCCATTTAAACTAATTTCAATCACAGGAATAGATGCCATGGGGTCGGGTAGTGCACCTGCAAACGTCACACCGCCGTTGGCTTGCATAATTTTTTTAGCCGTCTGTACACGATACGCCAGCATATTTGGTGCATTGGCATTCGGGTTGCTGCTAGGTGGCAGCGTGATCGTGCCCGAGGGCGTTGGATAGGTATTTCGAGTCGGGAATAACGCTCCCAACTGCGATAAATCGATCGATCCGCAGGCCACAAGCACTAGAGTGACTACAGCGATGATGATACGTTTAACGAACTGCACGGTAAATCTCCTCAGCTAATAATTTTGAAATACCACCCACCTTGGCAATGTCTTCTACGGACGCTGCCGCGATACCCCGCACTGAACCGAAGTGAGAGAGCAATGCCGCTCGGCGTTTCGCCCCGATGCCTGCGATCTCCTCTAACTTACCACCCGACACCCGTACCTTATCACGAGCCGCACGCATACCCGTAATCGCAAAACGATGCGCCTCGTCACGAATTTGCGCCACCAGCATCAAAGCAGCCGAATCAGGTGGCAGCGTGATCTTCTCTCGTCCGTCCGCAAAAACCAATTCCTCTAGCCCGACTTTGCGCCCCTCACCTTTCTCCACGCCTACGATTTTGGATAAATCCAGTCCAAGTCCAATAAACACTTCACTAGCCATGCTGACCTGTCCCTTGCCTCCATCAACTAACACCACATCAGGCAACTGCGGCGCGCTGCCCTCCTTAGTGGCATAACGCCGAGCAAGTACTTGCCGCATGGCCGCAAAATCATCGCCAGGTGTAATGCCATTGATCTTAAATCTGCGGTACTGGCTGCTTTGCATTTTGTGATCGCCAAACACCACGCAAGAGGCCTGCGTAGCCTCGCCCGACATGTGCGAAATATCAAAGCACTCAATGCGCAAACTCGATAACTCACGCCCTTGCTCTTCCACATTCAAATCGAGCACATCGACCAGCGCACGCGTTCGTGCTTGCTGAGAACCCTCTTCGGCCAAAAGTCTGGCGAGGGCAATATCTGCGTTTTTTTGCGCCATCTCCAGCCACACACGGCGATGCTCACGCGGCGCCGTCACAGAGCGTACCCGAAAGCCGCTTTGCGAAGACAAAGCCTCTAACAGAGGCACAGGGATTGGCTCAGCGCAAATAATGACCTGCGGAATAGCCAAACCATCGTAGTGCTGTGCAATGAACATTTGCACGAGCAAGGACTCAGATGAAACCCACTCCTCGCCCACATCACCATCACCATCACTTGCCACATTGGCAAAGTCCGATGCTTCCGACACGTGTGCTGGAAAGTAAGCCCTGTCGCCCAAATGCCGTCCGCCACG
>JANPAY010000323.1:0-3105 GCA_031430155.1 Comamonadaceae bacterium | reverse complement strand
GTGGCGCGGCGCTTGATGAAAACCAATAAACGCATCAGCGAGGACAAAGCGCAGTGGCTGGCGCGGCACTGGGCAAAAGAGAATGCCAACGGCAAATGGGACATCTTGGGCGACGCGGCGCACAAAGTCGTCAACGCCAATTTGTACCAAGTCGATGAAGCGCTAGGGCTCTACAAACAAATCACTGCGCCCCTGCTTGCAGTAGAAGCAGCAGACAACGAACTTGGTAAGTGGTGGGGTGACAAATACTCGCTAGCCGAATATCACGAGCGCCTAAAGAGCGTTCCTAATTGCAAGATTGAAGCCGTAGCGGATGCGGGGCATATGATGCACCACGATCAACCCGAGGTATTGGCTGGGATGATTGAGGCGTTTTTAAAGAGTTGAGCGATGCGCACGATAGCTGTTATTATGTACAGCCATCATGCAAACCAAGCACCACATCCCCATTCAAGCCATTAAAGGCCGTGGCTCGGCAAATCTTATCCAGCATAGATTCTCGCCAGATCAACGCGCACCATTTGATGATGGCTGGGACGGCGACGATTCACTGGTTAGCTCTGACAAATTGCCGCCAAAAACCGAGATTAGGTTTGAAAATGCCAAGTCTGCGCTCACCAAAAACGACTCGCCCGATTTGCCGTTTCGCCTCACGCTGAACCCGTATCGCGGCTGCGAGCATGGCTGCATTTATTGTTTTGCACGGCCCACGCACAGCTACCTTGGCTTATCACCAGGGTTAGATTTTGAAACCAAAATCATCGCCAAGCCCAATATCCATCAGGTTCTTGCCAAGGAGCTGCAAAGCAAAAGCTATCAGCCGCAAGTCATCAACGTGGGTGGCGCGACGGACTGTTACCAACCTTGCGAACGCGAACTCAAACTCACGCGCAGCTGCATCGAAGTGTTTGCCAAAACCAATCATCCATTCACACTGGTAACCAAGTCGTCACTCGTGGAGCGTGATTTAGATTTGCTTGTACCGATGGCGCAAAAAAACCTCGTCGCCATTTACGTGACCATCACCACGCTTGACGCGCATCTCGCCCGCATTTTGGAACCGCGCGCCGCCGCACCGCACAGACGATTGCGCGTGATTGAAACACTGGCAAAAGCTGGCGTGCCCGTGGGCGTGAGCGTCTCGCCGCAGATTCCGTTTATCAACGACGACATGGAGCAAGTGCTGGAAGCCGCAAAACATGCAGGAGCGCGAAGTGCTTTCTACACCGTGCTACGCCTGCCTTGGGAGGTTGCGCCACTGTTCAAAGAATGGCTTGCCTTGCACTACCCTGATCGTGCGGAGCGTGTGATGGCTAGGATTGCCGACATGCGCGGTGGCAAAGCATACGACGCGGACTTTGCGACTCGAATGATTGGCTCAGGGCTGTGGGCGGATTTGATTGCGCAGCGATTCAAGAAAGCCGTGCAACGCTATGACCTTATCCCACCCGTTCGCTCGTCCTTGAGCTTCGATTGCTCACGTTTTGATGCGAGCGCACTTGGCAATCAAGCGCAGTTGTTTTAAGCCGTCACCCGCCCGCTATTTCGGATTGTTCACTTCGTCCCTTGGCGCAGTCTGCAAATGCGCGGTATCCGACCAGCCCACTAGCGAGAAGCCTTGCGGCGTCCACAAGAGACGGTTGATTTCGGCGTTGCCAAGACTCCATGTGCGCGGGGCATCTAACGCCAAGCCTGTCGCTGCGCGGTACAAGATATCGTTGTCGCCGCCGTGCGACACAACCACGATTTGATGGCCTGCGTGTCGCGCGGCTAGGTTGCTCACGCACTTCAAAATCCGTGCCCGAAAGGTGATGAGCGATTCGCCGCCTTCAGGGCAAAAGTCGGGGTCGCGCCTGCGCCAGCGCTCGGCCTCATCAGGCCAGAGTTCGCCAATCTCGGCAAAAGTTTTGCCTTCAAATTTACCAAAGAGTCTCTCGCGCAAACCCTCGGTGGGTATGGTCGCGAGGCCAACGGCTTCGCCAATCGCCATCGCAGTGTCATGCGCGCGCCACAAGTCGCTGGAGTAGATGGCAGCAATGGATTCGTGTTGCAAAGCTTGCGCGACGGCCTTGGCTTGTTCGTGCCCACGTTTGTTCAGTTTGATGTCGAGCGAGCCTTGAATGCGCGTATCCACATTCCAAGCCGTTTCGCCGTGACGAATCGCGATGATGCGGGTGGGTTCTTGAAGTGCAGGTACTTGGCTCATGAACACGCCCCAACGGAAGATTCGGTTGCAATAGCAATCATGGCCGAGCCTAGAGCCGTCTTGGTCACATTGGGTAGTAAGGCCTCTTTAAACACCTCGGGATCAAAGGCTTTATCACCTTCAGGGTCGGGCGTTCCTGTGGCTTTCAGACCTGCGAAATCATAGAGTTTTTTATCAAGCATATGCGACGGTTTGATGTCTTGCATCGCGCTAAACATGTTCTCCACACGCCCGGGATATTTCTTTTGCCACTCGCGCAGCAAGTTGCCCACCTGCACGCGCTGCAGGCCATCTTGGCTACCGCACAGCGTGCACGGAATGATAGGGAACTGCTTGTGCTCGGCCCATGCAATCAAATCGGTTTCTGGCACATACGCCATGGGGCGAATCAAGATGTGGTTGCCGTTATCGGACACCAATTTTGGCGGCATGGCCTTCATCTTGGCGGCGAAGAACATATTCAAAAAGAAGGTTTGCAAGATATCGTCGCGGTGATGACCTAGCGCCACCTTGGTGGCACCTAGCTTGTCCGCGACCTTGTACAAAATACCACGGCGCAGACGCGAACACAAGCTGCACATGGTCTTGCCTTCAGGAATCAAACGCTTGACGATGGAATACGTGTCTTGATTTTCGATGTGGTACTCCACGCCAATGGATTCAAGGTATGCGGGCAAGATGTGATCGGGGAAGCCTGGTTGCTTTTGGTCTAAGTTCACCGCCACCAGCGTGAACTTAACGGGCGAGCGTTGCTGCAATTTGATCAAAATATCCAACATGCCGTAGCTGTCTTTGCCGCCCGACACGCAGACCATCACGCGGTCGCCCTCTTCAATCATGTTGTAGTCGATGATGGCACGGCCCACTTCGCGGCACAGGCGTTTTTCTAGCTTTTGAAT
>JANPAY010000322.1:0-2555 GCA_031430155.1 Comamonadaceae bacterium | reverse complement strand
TATGCCTTCGGCTGTGGGTTACCAACCAACGTTGGCTGAAGAAATGGGTCGTTTGCAAGAGCGTATTACATCAACGAAAGTTGGCTCGATTACTTCCATTCAAGCCGTTTACGTGCCAGCGGATGACTTGACCGATCCATCACCTGCGACAACCTTTGCTCACTTAGACTCCACTGTTGTGCTGTCACGTGACATTGCTGCTTTGGGTATCTACCCAGCGGTTGATCCACTTGACTCCACCAGCCGTCAGCTCGACCCGTTAGTGGTGGGTGACGACCACTACAACACAGCACGCGCTGTTCAAGGTACGCTGCAGCGTTACAAAGAACTCCGCGACATCATTGCGATTTTGGGTATGGACGAACTGGCACCAGAAGACAAACTGGCCGTGGCACGTGCCCGTAAGATTCAGCGTTTCTTGTCTCAGCCTTTCCACGTTGCTGAAGTGTTTACGGGTACAGCTGGTAAATACGTGACCTTGGCCGAGACGATTCGCGGGTTCAAAATGATTGTGAATGGCGAGTGCGATCACATGCCTGAGCAAGCGTTCTACATGGTTGGCACGATTGACGAAGCCATCGAGAAAGCTAAGAAGGTCTAATCATGAACACGATACACGTTGACGTTGTATCCGCTGAAGCGTCCATCTACTCAGGCGAAGCAACTTTTGTTGCTCTGCCTGGCGAGGTGGGCGAGCTGGGCATCAAGCCACGCCACACGCCTCTTATTACGCGCATTCGCCCTGGCACCGTGCGCATTGAAACAGCTGATGGCGGCGAGGAGTTCATCTTCGTTGCAGGCGGCATGCTAGAGGTTCAACCTAACTGCGTGACGGTGCTTTCTGACACAGCGGTGCGCGGCAAAGATCTTGACGAAGAAAAAGCTAATGCGGCTAAACAAGCGGCTGAAGAAGCGCTTAAAAACGCGAAGAGCGATATTGATTTAGCTAAAGCGCAGTCTGAGCTGGCAGTGCTAGCGGCTCAGTTTGCAGCGCTACGCCGTTTTCGCGATAAAAAATAAGGTTCATTGGCGCTGCCAGTGATAATCTAGCGACACATGTTAGATGATCGCGCCAAACTCCTACTTCAAACGCTAGTCGAGCGCTACATTGCCGACGGTATGCCTGTTGGCTCGCGCACACTCTCCAAAGCACCTGGATTAGAGTTGTCTGCTGCCACGATTCGCAACGTGATGGCGGACTTAGAAGACCTAGGTTTGATTGTCAGTCCCCACACGTCAGCGGGGCGCGTACCTACGGCTCGTGGCTACCGTTTGTTTGTCGATTCCATGCTGACCGTGCAGCGTGATGGTTTGTCGGGGATGCCATCAGAGCTTGCCGCCGAACAGCCACAAAAAGTGATCGCCAACGCTGCTAATTTGCTATCCAGTTTGTCGCAATTTGTCGGTGTCGTCCTTGCCCCCAAGCGTAGTGCTATCTTTAAGCACATTGAATTTTTACGGCTCTCCGAAAAACGCTATTTGGTCATCATCGTCTCCCCTGAAGGTGATGTGCAAAACCGTGTCATCTTCACACCGACGGACTACTCACAAAGCCAGCTCATTGAAGCCTCCAATTATTTGAATGCGCATTACGCAGGGTTAGAGATGGAGCAAGTACGACAGCAACTCAAAGCGGAATTGCAATCCTTGCAAAGTGAAATCGCCAGTCTTATGCAAGCTGCCGTGCAAGCCAGCTCAGACGCTATGAGCCAGCCTGCAGACGAGGTGGTGATTTCAGGCGAGCGCAATTTGCTTTCCGTCTCGGACTTTGCCAGCGACATGGGGCAACTGCGCCGTACCTTTGACATGTTTGAGCAAAAGACGCAGCTGCTGCATTTGTTAGATACTTCCGCGCAAGCTCAGGGCGTGCGTATCTACATTGGCGGCGAGAGTCACATCGTGCCGTTTGAAGAACTCTCTGTGGTCAGTGCGCCCTACAAAATCGATGGTCAAATCGTTGGAACACTGGGTGTGATTGGCCCCACCCGGATGCCCTACGAGCGCATGATTCGTATCGTGGACATCACCTCTAAATTAGTGAGCAATGCACTGAGTCATCAAAAATAAAAATAACTTATGAAGCTTGATTCGAACATTTTTAAAGCCTACGACATTCGTGGCATTACCCCAACGTCACTGAATCCAGAAATCGCCCGCCGCCTTGGCCGTGCCTTTGGTACGCAGGCTATCAAGTGCGGCGAGCGCATTGTTGCCGTTGGACGCGATGGTAGGCTGACAGGATTGGAGCTCTCGCAAGCCTTAATTTATGGTCTTTGCGAGGCTGGTGTGAGCGTCATGAATGTGGGCATGGTGACGACACCTCAGCTCTATTTCGCAGCGTCTGGCGAAATTAATCCCGCGTGCAAAAGCGGTATTCAAATCACGGGCAGTCACAATCCGCGCGATTACAACGGTTTCAAAATGACGCTCGGTGGACGCGCGATTTATGGAGAGGAAATTCAAACCTTGCGCCGCATGATGGAGGCGCCTGATTGGGGAAAACCCGCCACTGGCAAGGTCTTGCAGGTCAATATCCATGCGGCTTACAAAGACCG
>JANPAY010000321.1:0-1893 GCA_031430155.1 Comamonadaceae bacterium | reverse complement strand
AGGCACTAGTGATGGGTTTGGATCGTGAGTTGCAGTCCAAAGTAGAATTAGTCGCTAAACATGCCGTTTTGTTTGAAGAGTTTTTGGCGAGCGAAGCCAAAGCAGGCCGCATGAATGGCCTGCAAGCCATACTGGATAAGGCTTCTACGAGTGCCAATCTCGGCGCAATGACCGAGCCCATCTTGCTTCACGGCCACTGCCATCAAAAGGCGTTTGATGCGGTGAATCCGATTTTGGAGGTGCTCAATTGGCTGCCGCGTGCCGAAGGTGTTGCCAAGCCCGCACTCATCGAGTCCAGTTGCTGCGGTATGGCGGGTAGTTTTGGTTATGAAGCTAGCCACATCGATGTGTCGATGCAAATGGCGGAGTTGTCTCTACTGCCAGCCATTAGAAAACAAGCGGATGCGATTGTGGTGGCGGATGGCACAAGCTGTCGGCATCAGATTTTTGACGGCACATCAACCGATGAACAGCCGCGGGAAGCGATGCATGTGGCTAAGCTGCTAGCTCGTTTTTGTTAAGGCGCGTTCACATTTCTTTACCTTGCAAGAGTAGCTTACTGGTGACATCACCTATGGCTGTCGTCATATTTAGCGGGTAAATTCAAGAGATGTCTAAACTTTTCTACCCACTTATCGCCGTTGTTGGTATTGCGGGCGCATCTGGCGCCGCTTACTGGTATCAAAATAAATCAAATGCACCCGTAGCCGATTCCGCGCAAGCCACAGCGGGCGCGCCTTCTCAAGGAGCGGCTCCTGCGCCAGCGGTAGGGGCTTCTGGCGCCGCAGGACCTGCTCGCCCTGCTGGCGTGGAGATTGCCAAGGTCGAAGTCATGAAGTTAACTGACGACGCACAAACCGTCGGCAGTTTGCGCTCGCGCCAAGGTGTGGTGCTGCGCCCTGAGATTAGCGGACGTGTTCGTGACCTCAACTTTAAAGACGGGGACCGTGTGAAGAAGGGACAACTCTTGGTGCAACTGGACGATCAACTCCAGCAAGCGCAACTCAAACAAGCGCAGGCGGAGCTGGGTATTGCTAAATCAAATCATGTGCGCAACCAAGAACTACTCGCGCAAAACTTTATTAGCAAGCGCACAGTAGACGAGAGCGCTGCCAATATGGAAGTCTCAGAAGCCAAGCTGGCATTGGCTGTAGCGACTGCGGCGCGGCTCAAAATTTTCGCACCATTTGACGGCATCACGGGCATTCGCACCGCTAATCCAGGCGACTATTTGAAGGATGGCGCCGACATTGTGAACGTGGAAGATATTGACGCCATCTTTGTCGACTTCAAACTGCCTGAGCGCTTTCAAACCAAGGTGCGCAAAGGTCAAATGGCCGATATTGATTTAGATGCACTGCCAGGCCGCAAGTTCAAGGCGCTGGTGCAAGCTATTGACCCGCTGCTAGATGCCAATGGTCGCTCCGTGAGTGTTCGCGGCTGTATTGACAACCGTTCGCTGCAGCTGCGCCCGGGTATGTTTGCCCGTGTGACTCAAGTCTTTGGCGAACGCGACAAAGCGCTGGTCGTGCCCGAGGAGGCGATTGTGCCGTTTGGCCCGCGCACTTTTGTGATTAAGGTCGTGGATGGCACAGAAAAGGATGACAAGGGCGTGTTGCAAAAAATATCGCAGCGCGTGGAAGTGAAAATTGGCATTCGTCGCCCAGGCCGCGTTGAAATTTTGGAAGGCGTGAAGGAGGGCGAAACCATCGTCACAGCAGGTCAACAGCGCATTCAAAAAGACGGTACTGCGCTACGACCCAGCGCAGGCACTGGCGAGCGCCCTTCGGGCGGTCCTCCTGGGCCGCAAGCCACACCGGGAGCGGCTCCTGGCGGCGCACCTCCCGCAGCGCAAGCTGGTAAAGGCCCCGCGGGGAATGCTGCTAAATCACC
>JANPAY010000320.1:0-1768 GCA_031430155.1 Comamonadaceae bacterium | reverse complement strand
CAGGACGATGAGGTGTACTCATTTAATTTGCAATCGAACGCAGATGACCAGAGGCCAGCGTTTATCAACTTGCAGCAGTACTACGCCGAAGAGTATTTGATGGACAGAGCGAAAGAGTTGCCTCTCATCGAAATCAGACTTGGACACACCGTCAAATCCATCACGCAAGATGCTCTGCAAGCCACACTGGCTGTGGCACGCAGCGATATCGCTGCTGATAAAAATGTTGCGAGCGCCGATTCTGGAAGCAACGACTACGAAATCAGTGCTCGTTATGTGGTCGCCTGTGATGGTTCAAAGAGCACGATTAAGCGCAGCCTTGGACTTGAGAGCCAAGGGCGCACCTTCCAAGATCGGTTTTTAATTGCCGACGTGCGCATGACGGCGGACTTTCCGACTGAGCGTTGGTTTTGGTTTGATCCGCCGTTCCACCCTAATCAAAGTGTGCTTCTGCACCGCCAGCCCGATAACGTGTGGCGCATTGATTTTCAGCTTGGTTGGGATGCCGATCCTGAGGCAGAAAAACAACCTGAGCGTATACGCCCCCGTGTGCAAGCGCTGCTGGACAAAGCTGGGATGAAGACGGACTTTGAACTCGTGTGGGCAAGCGTCTACACCTTTGCGTGTTCGCGCATGGATAAGTTTGTGCATGATCGCGTGCTTTTTGCAGGCGATGCTGCGCATGGCGTCTCGCCGTTTGGGGCACGCGGCGCTAATTCGGGTGTGCAAGATGCGGAGAATTTGGCTTGGAAATTAGCATTGGTGCTGGACGGCAAATCACCCAGAGCACTCATCGACAGCTATGGCACAGAGCGCGAGTACGCCGCCGACGACAACATTAAGCAGTCCACACGTTCCACGGATTTCATTACGCCTAAAAGCGAAATTAGTCACGTGTTTAGACGTGCGGTGCTCGATCTTGCGCGTGACCATCTGTTTGCGAGAAGCCTTGTCAACAGCGGGCGCTTATCAACGGCGACGCATTTGCCTGCGAGTTCGCTGCACACGGCGGACGAGGCAGGCGCTGTGTTTCCTGACACGGCTTTCAAAGTCGGTAGCGTGCTTCATATCCCATCACAAGTGGATGCGCATGTGATTGAAAAAGAGGGTGTCACCTACTTAGTTCGTCCTGATGGACACATCGCTGCGCGGTGGTTGCAGCCAACAACGGCTCTCGTGCAAGCCGCACGGGATAAGGCTTGCAGAGGGTTTTATGATTGAATCACCTGACGATTTTTATGAAGCATTATTGAATGCACATCAAGGTTTAAGTTTGGATGCAAGTCATGCACTGAATGCGCGTTTGGTTTTATTGCTTGCCGATCGCGTGGGGAGCAATCAAGTTTTGAATGAAGTGCTAGCAGCTGCTCGCGCTGCAAGAGAGGAATAAAGATGACAACACTTAACTATCAATCCGTGAATTACCAATCGGGATTCGGCAACGAGTTTGCGAGTGAAGCTATCGCGGGCGCATTGCCCTTTGGTTGCAACAGCCCACAGCGCGTCGTGAGCCAACGGGGAGAGGGACTTTACGCGGAATTGATTTCGGGCACGGCGTTTACCGCGCCGCGCCATGTCAATCGCCGCACGTGGGTTTATCGCCGCCAGCCTTCTGCTGTGATGGGTGAGTACGCGCCTTATGCGCACAAGCTTTGGCTCACACCTGATACCTCAAGCTCACCAGCGCAAGCCCCGAATCCATTGCGTTGGCAGCCGTTTGAGTTGGCCAATTCGCCCACAGATTTTGTCGATGGCATTCGCACAGTGG
>JANPAY010000319.1:0-2065 GCA_031430155.1 Comamonadaceae bacterium | reverse complement strand
TTACGGCGAGGGCAAAATGGCCCGCGATTTCACCTATATCGATGATATTGTCGATGGCGTTATCGGCGCACTTGATCATACACCTGTGAAAGGCGAGCACTCTTGCGGATTCACGCCGCAGTTTGGTGGGTTAGAGAAACTTTGGGAGACGTATCAAGCGCAAGGCCTTGTGGTGCTTGGCTTCCCGAGCAATGAGTTCGGCGGCCAAGACCCTGGCAGCAACGAAGAGATTGCCTCGTTTTGCCAAATGAACTTTGGCGCGTCGTTCCCGATGATGTCGAAGATCAAGGTCAATGGCGCAGAGGCGCATCCGCTGTACAAATGGCTTTCCAAAGAAGCGCCAGGCTTGCTGGGTAGCCAGTCGATTAAGTGGAATTTCACGAAGTTTTTGGTCGGACGTGATGGCCAAGTGCTCAAACGCTATGCGCCTATGGATAAGCCAGAAAAACTGACGGCAGATATTGAGCGGGCATTAGCTGCAAAATAACGGCATGAACCTCCCCTATCCCTTTTGGTCAGATTTAACGGCCAAGCAGTTTACCGAACTGGCCGCTAGCCCAGATATAGCAAGGCTTGTAGCCGTGCTACCTGTTGCGGCAATTGAGCAGCATGGGCCGCATCTGCCACTCAATGTGGATGCACTCATCGTGGATGGCGTGATTAAGGCGGCGCTGCCGCACTTGGGCACAACGCCTGCGCTCTTTCTACCCACGCAAAAAATCTCGCTCAGCACCGAGCACATTGGTTTTGCGGGCACGCTCACGCTCTCGCCGCAAACGGTGATGGCGCTGTGGATGGAGATTGGCGCATCGGTGGCGCGAACTGGCATTAAGAAGTTATTACTACTTAACTCGCACGGCGGCAATGTGGGTTTGATGGACGTGGTGGTGCGCGAGCTGCGCACCGCACATGGGCTTATCGTTTATCACACCAGTTGGTACAACTTGCCGCTGCACGACGCTGACACTGGCGAAGATTTGAATACGCTGTTTAGCCCGCACGAGCACCGCTTTGGCGTTCACGCAGGCGAAATTGAAACGTCGATGATGCTGGCGCTGTGCCCCGATTTGGTGGATATGTCGCTAGCTGAAAACTTCCACTCAACCTCGCAAGATCGCGCTGCCAAATACGCGATTTTGGGCAATGGCAAAAGCGCGAAATTTGGCTGGCAAATGCAAGATTACAACGCAAAAGGCGCTGCAGGAAATGCCCTGCAGGCCACAGCAGATAAGGGCCGCAAGCTGATTGATGCAGCAGGAAAATCGCTTGCTGCGCTGCTGGCGGAGGTCAGTGATTTGCCGCTGAGCACAGTTACCCCCTCACCAATATCGTAAGAAACCTTCGATTTCTCCTCTCCCACGAGGGGAGAGGGTTTACTTAGCTTCCCAAATGACGGAGCGCATCGCCAAGGAGCGCATGTCATCGGTGTCGTTAAAGAATCTGAACGAATCGTGCTCGTCAGCCGCGCCAGCGGCGTGCAAGATGGGCAAGTAGTGGTCGTAGCTGGGATGCGCCAGTTTTGCCACCCCGCCTAAATCTTGAAAATTGGCAAGTTCTGACAAATCGCCCGATTCGATTTTGCTTTTGACAAACTCATCAAACTGGATATTCCAGTCAAATGGTTCACCCTGTCCCATCATCCGCAGGTTATGAACAACGTTGCCGCTGCCCACAATCAGCACGCCGTGGTCACGCAAGTCGCGTAGTTTTTGCCCCATCTCGAAATGCTTAGTCGGGTGCGCATCCCAATCGAGGCTGAGTTGAATCACAGGGATATCCGCGGCTGGAAACATGGGTTTCAAAACGCCCCACGAGCCGTGGTCTAAGCCCCATTCCGTATGGTCTAGCGCCGCCCCTATCTGGGAGCCTATATCTCGCGCGGCCTCTGGGCAACCTGGCGCAGGATATTGCTGATCGAACAATTCTTGCGGAAATCCACCAAAATCATGAATAGTTTTGGGTTTTTCCATCGCCGTGAGGTACCAACCTTTAGTCAGCCAATGGGCAGAAACACACAAAATGAGCTGTGGTTTGGGGTATTTAGCTAGTAGCGCCTCACCCATAG
>JANPAY010000318.1:0-7312 GCA_031430155.1 Comamonadaceae bacterium | reverse complement strand
ATACAGCGTGTCAAACGCGAGAGACGACTTGCCCGACCCCGACAGTCCCGTAATCACCACGAGCTGATTGCGCGGAATATCAAGGTCAATGTTTTTAAGGTTGTGCGTCCGCGCTCCGCGAATCGAGATGTGCGTCATCGCCGATGGCCGGCGGGCGGCTTGGGCTAGGGATATACCAGTGTCTAGGCTGTCAGTAAGAGAGTTCACGTGGGAGGGCTTGGTTCACAAAACCTTCCATTATGAGGGTTGAGAGGAAACATCTCAAACATTCAAAACCAAACCACCCTCGCGCCTTGCCGCACCACCTGCAATCAATTCCTCAAGATAGCCAGAAAGCCATATCTCCATTGGCTTATCCGCAAACCAGCGCCCACGCACCATCTCAAAATAAGGTGTGATTTTTGCCCACCGCATGAAGTCAGTCTCGGGAATCTCCTGCAGCTCTAGCAACTTGTATTTGAGTAACACCTTGACGGCATAGCGCGTATGTTTGAGCGGGTTTTGCACAAAGCCATTCAATCGATTACGCGCCACCGCCAGCGCGGCTTTCACCTCATCGCCACCAAACACCTCGCCGTGCCCTGGGATAACGGTTTGCGGATTCAAGCCTTCAATCACATCTAGCGTTTGCGCAACTTCGTCAAAGGCACGTTCACCTTCTAGCTCCTGAAACACCACGCCAAATCCGTTTTGCCACAGCGCGTCGGCAGAAATCAGCGTGCGGGTCTCGGGTTCAAACAAAATGATGGAGTGTGGGTCGTGCCCAGGCGCGGCATGGACTTGCCAGTTGGAGTCACCAAGTCGCACCTCGTCGCCGTGCTGTAGGGTGTGCTCGAACACAAAGCGAGGGCAGTTTTGCCCTGTGGGTTTGTAGCTGAGTTGCTCCTCGTCCCAGCTTGCCACATGCCTCGCTAGGCCATAGGGGATATGGGTTTGCACAGTGCCGTTTGCGACGCTATACGCGGTTTGCAACGCCGAATTGCCACCGCAGTGGTCGCTGTGCAAATGGGTGTTGATGATGTGATCAAGCGGCCTGTCTTTAAGCGCTGACTTCACAAGCGCCAGCGTTTGATCGGCGTGCGTGCAGTAACCCGTATCGACCAGCGCCGTACTGTCCTTGCCGATAAACAGGATGTTGTTGCTGGACAGCCAGCCGCGCTCGAAGACACTGAAGCCTAGGCTTTGCGATACATCTAAAATTCGGCTCATGAAGTTGATTGCTTTTTCTTTGTTTGGGCAAGACCCCAAGTATCTCATTGGCGCCATCCGAAATGCGGACATGGCGCTGGAGTTTTACCCCAGCTACATTTGCCGTTTTTATTGCGCCAGCGATGTCGATCCGCATATCCAAAACGAGCTGCAGTCTAGACCCAATGTACAGCTTATTTCCATCACACCCGACGTGGGTCGTTTGGGCGCATTTTGGCGATTTTTAGCGCTTAACGATCCAGACGCCGACATCATTTTGATTCGCGACGTGGACTCGCGCTTTTCGTTGCGCGAGACGACCGCTGTTGCTGCATGGCTTGCCAGCGGACTCCCGTTTCACGTCATGCACGACCACCCTCTGCACGGTAACCCCATCATTGCCAGCATGTTTGGTTGTCGTGGGCAATCGCTGCCCGAGCTGCTACCGCTCATCCAGCAGTTCAATCCCACAGCGGGCTACGGACCCGATGAAGATTTTTTAGCGCAAATCGTTCACCCCATGATGGAAGGCAAGGTGCTCACGCATGCGGAGTTTTTTAACGCCCCGCCGACAACGCCTTGCACGCCTTTTCCCATCGCACGCGTAGGACTGGAGTTTGTGGGACAAGTGTTTGACGAGCACGATGTGCCAAGCACGTATTACGCCTCGGTACTAGCGGAGAGGTTGAAAAAAAGTACTTAGCTACTTTTGAAAGGACTTACAAAACGCGGCTACACGAACCCGCCCTTGTGGCTGTAGTGTCAAAGAAACGCCCAGCCATTCTTAAGCACTGGTGAATAGGCGACAGACGATCGCAAAACCATTGTCTTTTTATTCGCAAAATTCATTTGCTCTACCAAATTGGCAAACACACTATCCAGTAAAAATAGTTGCTCCGCATTTTCCAGCACTCCGAGCCAATCAAAAATATTGTCTGTTAAAGCTTCAATTTTGATAACTCTACCCACGTAATCAGTTACATTGATTGTGACGTTGTGATCTGATCCTTGCTCATGCAAGACAATATATTCGTCCTCTGGTTTGAGCCGAAGCATTGCAAACAATGCCGCCTCTCGGTTCGAGCTGCGCAACGGACGAAGATTCCATTTTTCACTAAACGGCACTTTTGCGACGGCGTACTTATAGGCATCAAAAGTGAGGCTCTCTTTAAGCCTCGGATAACCTAGGTCAAAGCCTTCAAG
Organism: Comamonadaceae bacterium; assembly: GCA_031430155.1. GTDB lineage: Bacteria > Pseudomonadota > Gammaproteobacteria > Burkholderiales > Burkholderiaceae_C > JASGCK01. The sequence goes on along the minus strand of JANPAY010000318.1, from coordinate 4,921 downwards.
ATGCGAGTACAAACAATAAATTTCGTTGCATTGCTGCGCCTCTAATAGCGCTTTAGGATGGTGATAGGCAAACGCTAGCCCTTGATATTCTGGATTAATCGGCAAAAATTGGACGCTTGGAAATGCTGCCTGAAAGCTGGGTAAATAAGCTTCTCGAATCGGCCACACCACCTGATGCCCACGGTCAATGTAATACGCTGCAATTGGCATCGCGATCACAATATCGCCTAATGCGGCGGGGTGAATAAGTCCGATTTTCATTTTAAAGTCCCATAATATGATACGTCTGCTCAAGCGCTCGCACATAATGCGTTTGATTGAAATACTTCCCTCTCGCCTTGCTGTTTGCTAACTTGCTGCGTAGCCCTTGCAACTGAATCGCATCATTTGCCAACTCCAGCGCCCGTGCTTCATAACTCGCCATATCCGTCGTTATCAACTCCTGCAAATCGAGCGCCGTGAGAATGCTACTGGCCACACGCGATGCAAACGACTGGCCTTGCAGCGTCAGGACGGGCAAGCCCATCCATAGGCTATCTGCCGCCGTGACGTGCGCGTTGTAGGGAAAGCTATCTAAAAACAAATCAGCAAGTTGATAACGCTGCAAATGCTCATCAAAACTATCGACACGCTTGGCAAACACCAGCCGCTGGGGCGCTAATCCTGCTGCCGCACCTGCGGCTTCGATATGCTTTTGCGCCACCTCGTTATTGGCTTGCAGCCAGAGCACGCTTTTTGGCACTGCGCGCAAAAGTCTGAACCAACACGCCAACATCTCAGGGGTGATTTTGTAGGGGTTGCTAAACGCACAAAATACAAATCCACTCTCGGGTAAGCCTTGCTGGATGCGGCTTGCAACCAAATCACCCAATTGGCGCACAGGCGGACGCTGATTGTTATCGGGCATAAAGCTGCTGGACACACGAATAATTTTTTCGGAATAAAGAGACTCATGAGTGGGTGGAATCACCACCTCGTCCGCAATCAAATAGTCGATCCACGGCGCGCTCGATGTGCCTGCATAGCCCAAGAACGCCGCTTGCACACGGCAGGGGTGACTCGCCAAAATGAGGGGTCTACCGCTTTGCATGTAGAGCGACAAATCGATCGCGATGTCAATGTCCATGCTGCGAAGTTGCTCCGCAATTTGGTTGTCGCTCAAAGCCCCGAGCATGAAAAACTGATCAAACGCACGCTCAATACGCGCTCGCCACGGCGTTGTGTCGGCATCCCCATCGGTGGCAATGCCAATCACTTCAAATTTGCTTCGGTCATGCGCTTCAATGCTAGCGATCAACTGCTGCGGCACGGGGTGCTGATGCCAATCGCAAGAAAGATACGCGATGCGAATCCGTTTGGGCATCAAGCCGTTTTGATGCGGAGGCAATGTACTGACGGGGTGCGTCACGTGCACACCCGCCTCATTGCAAAGCCTTGTCACATGGCGCTTGGCAGCTAGTTTGTGCCATGCTGGTTGATCAACAGCGGCCAGCAGTGGGTACGGATGCGGCAAATACGATTCGTCTGCATCGGTTCGCGCCATCATGATGGCCACATGCGTGGCAACGTGCTCGTGCTCGCACGTCTCTAGCAAAAGTTGCAAGTAACTATGGTCGTAATCTGCCAAGGCCAAAGGTGCCAAACCTTGCGTCGCAGCCATTTGAAAGGCCGTTAGCGCCTCTTGCAATTGGCCTGCCGCATACAAAATGCCGCCTTGCCTATAGGCGATGATCGCCAGATTTTTTTTGGGACTCGCGTAGTCTGGGTCTATGGCCAGAGCCGCTTTGAGTGCTTGGTATGCACCCGCCACGTCACCTAGCTCATCACGCACATTGCCCAGATTGTTCCAAGCCATTTTGTGTGTGGGTTCTTGCTGGAGGATGGCTTCAAAACAAGCGGCGGCCTCTGGCCAGTGCTTTTCAGCACAAAATGCTAAACCCTGCTGCAAGCCTTTTTCTATAAGGCTTGCAGCAGGGTTTAATGAGGAAGGGTCAGGGTTATTTACCAGCTCGGAGTTCACGTCGCAAGATTTTACCGACGTTCGTTTTGGGCAAGTCGTCTCTGAACTCAATGTATTTCGGAATCTTGTATCCCGTCAAGTTTTGACGACAGTATTTCGACACGTCGTCCTCGGTCAGATGGGGATCGCTCTTGACGGCAAACACCTTGATGGCCTCACCCGTTTTCTCGTCTGCGACGCCGATTGCAGCGCATTCCACCACGCCCGGGCAAAGCGAAATTACGTTTTCTAGCTCGTTGGGGTAGACGTTAAAGCCGCTCACAATAATCATGTCTTTGATGCGGTCAACAATACGAAAGTAGCCCTTCTCGTCCATCACACCCACGTCGCCTGTGCGCATAAAGCCATCCGCTGTAAAGGCTGCCGCCGTCTCTTCTGGCTGGTTGTAATAACCCGTCATCACGTTCGGTCCTTTGATGCAAATTTCGCCTGAGCTACCCATGGGCTGCGACACACCGTCGTCATCTTTAATGGCAATCTCAATGCTAGGCAGTGGCAAGCCAATCGTGCCTGAAAATACGGTAGCGTCCACAGGGTTATTGGTGCCAATCGCGCAGGTCTCGCTCATGCCCCAGCCTTCAATCATGGTTGAACCCGTCGTCGCTTGCCACGCCTTGGCCGTGCCTGCACTTGCCGCCATACCACCTGCTTGGCTATTGCACAACATAGTAAAGTCCAGTGTCTTAAATTCAGCGTTTTGCAAGAGCGCATTAAACAACGTATTAACGGCTGGCAGCATATGGAAAGGCCGTTTTTTGAGCACGCCCACAAAGCCTGGAATGTCACGTGGATTGGGAATCATCGTCATGTGCGAGCCCCAACGCATGGCCAGCAAACACAGGGTTAAAGCGAAGATGTGATAGAGCGGAAGCGCGGCAATCGCATTGGTTTTACTGACATCGCCCACGCGCTTGAGCGCTGGCGAAAACCACGCTTCAGCCTGTAGCACCGCTGCAATGATGTTGCGATGCGTCAACACCGCGCCCTTAGAGAGTCCCGTTGTGCCGCCCGTGTATTGCAAAAATGCAATGCTGTCGCCATTAGCCGTACTAGGCTTCATGGTGAGGCCAGATGCCGCACTCAGCATGGCTTTGAAGCTAATTACCAGGCGCGGCTTGCCTGCTGCGGTTTGCAATGGAATCTTGTAAGCAGGCACCATCTTCTTCAAGTGGCGCACAGCAAAGGTCACAAAGTTACCTTTGACGAAGCCCAGCAAGTCGCCCAGGCTGGCAACGACCACGCGCTCAACTTGTGTGTCTTGAATGACCTCTTGCAGTGTTCCCGCAAAGTTCTCCAAAATCACAATCGTCGTTGCGCCAGAGTCTTTGAGTTGGTGCTTGAGCTCACGTGCCGTATAGAGCGGATTGACATTCACGCAGGTGTAGCCCGCACGCAAAATGCCCGCCATCGTCACGGGGAACTGCGGTACGTTAGGCAACATCAGCGCTACACGCTCGCCAGCGGGCAATCCTTGCGCTTGGAGCCACGCACCCACAGCCGTAGAGAGAGCGTCTAACTCTGCATACGTCATCCATTTGTCCATGCAAACCGCAAAAGGACTAGAAGCGTTTTTTTTGAACGACTCATTAAACAATTGCGCCACCGAGGTGTAGGCATTGGGGTTAATGTCGTGCGGAACGCCTGCAGGGTAACTGTCATGCCAAGGTTGTTTCATGCTCATATCTCCAAGGAAAGAGGGGTGATTAAAGGATTGATTGTGCTAATTTATGAGCCCGCGGGGTATTGGTAAAAACCTAGGGTAAAAAGTTAAAAAAACGAACCGCTTTATGATGCACCTATGAACCCTGACAGTCCCACTTCGCCACGTTCGTTCCTGCGCAAAATTGCCGAATACCTGCATCCGGGTCCAGACTCTATCGCCGAGCTCTTCGCCACACTGGAAGAAGCCGAGGACGGGGGCCTCATCAACGCACAAAGTCTCGCCATGTTGGAGGGCGTTTTAAAGTTATCCAGCATGACGGCGGGTGACGTGATGGTGGCAGCGCCGCGCATGGATTTACTCGATATTGACGCCGATTTTGATGAGCTACTCCACTTGGTAATTGATACGGCGCACTCGCGCTTTCCTGTATTTGAAGGCGAGCGAGACAACATCATCGGCATCTTGCTAGCCAAAGATTTACTTAAGCGCCAGCGCTCGCCAGAGATTAATCTGCGCGCCCTGCTACGCCCCGCCACCTTCGTGCCCGAGAGCAAAGGGCTAAACGATTTGCTCACCGACTTTAGAGGCAAGCGAAACCATTTGGCGCTGGTCGTGGATGAATTTGGCAAAACGGCAGGGCTCATCACCATTGAAGATATTCTGGAAGAGATTGTGGGCGAAATCGAAGACGAGTTCGACACATTAGATGAAGAAACCGCATCGATGGATATCGTCTCGTTACCCGAAGACGGCGCGTATCGCGTGAGCGGCCAAGCCGCGTTGGCTAAGCTCTCTGAGCAGTTCGCCTCTGAGTTTAGTGAAGCCGAGCAGGAACAATTTGAAACCATCGGCGGACTTGTCGCGCACCGCATGGGTCACGTGCCGCGCAAAGGCGAAGAGCACATCGTGGGTGGTCTGCGCCTCGTGGTACTCATCTCCACCAGCGGCACTATTAAGTGGTTTCGCGCCACGCGCATTGCGTAATTGACTCACACATGACGGCTCTTCTTTTTGGCATCCTGCATGGCTGGTCGATTGCCAATCCTTGGAATGGACACGCCGTCTGGTGGCTACAACTGGTTGCAATGGTGTGGCTAGTGCGTGCACTCCTGCGTACTGAATCGCCCAAGGCCGCATTCGCTCTCGGCCTGCTCTTCGCCACCGCATGGTTCGCCTCTAGCATGTGGTGGCTCTACACCTCGATGCATACGTATGGTGGTCTTGCTGCGCCGCTGGCC
>JANPAY010000317.1:0-6441 GCA_031430155.1 Comamonadaceae bacterium | reverse complement strand
CTGCCTGCATCGCTGGCGGGCTTGCCAGGTATGAGCATTCCTGTTGGTTTTGGCGAAGGGAATATGCCTGTGGGCATGCAACTGATTGGCAATTATTTGCAGGAGAGCAAACTCTTGAACGCGGCGCATCAGTATCAATTGGCGACGGATTGGCATACGAAGTTATCGCCTTTGATGACAGGAGGTGCAGCATGAAAAACTCCCAAACTAACGCCGCACAAAAATCACTCTTAGTACAAGGCTACGAAGTTGTCATCGGTTTCGAGACCCATGCGCAGCTCTCCACCCAGTCCAAAATCTTTAGCCGTGCACCCACTGCCTTTGGCGCAGAGCCCAATACGCAGGCTTGCCCTGTCGATTTGGCGCTGCCCGGTACGCTTCCCGTGATGAACGTCGGCGCTGTCGAACGCGCCATTCGGCTTGGCCTAGCGCTGGGTTCGCATATCGCCGAGCGAAGCGTTTTTGCGCGTAAAAACTACTTCTATCCCGACTTGCCTAAGGGCTATCAAATCAGCCAATTCGAAATTCCTGTCGTCCAAGGCGGCGAGGTGTCGTTCTTTCTCGGTGATGAAAAAAAGACGGTTCGACTCGTTCGTGCGCACTTAGAAGAAGACGCAGGCAAATCGCTGCACGAAGACTTTGTGGGCATGAGCGGCATTGACTTGAACCGCGCGGGTACGCCGTTACTAGAGATCGTGACCGAGCCCGATATGCGCTCCAGCGCAGAGGCTGTGGCCTACGCCAAAGAGCTGCACAAAATCGTCACGTGGATTGGTATTTGCGATGGCAATATGCAAGAAGGCTCGTTCCGCTGCGATGCGAACGTGAGTGTTCGCAAGCCTGGCGAGCCTTTGGGCACAAGGCGCGAGATTAAAAACTTGAACAGCTTCAAGTTCATGCAGCAAGCGATGGACTACGAAATCCGTTGGCAGATTGAGCAAATCGAAGATGGCAAAGCGATTGAGCAAGCGACGATCTTGTTTAACCCTGATACGGGTGAAACCCGCGCCATGCGAACCAAAGAAGATGCAGCGGACTATCGCTATTTCCCCGATCCAGATTTGCCGCCGCTGGTGATTGGACGTGAGTGGGTTGAGCGCGTGAAATTGGAAATGCCCGAGCTGCCACGAGCGTTAGCCGAGAAGTTTGTTCAGCAATATGGTTTGAGTGAATACGATGCGGCACAGCAGACGCAAAGTGTGGCGATGGGCGCGTATTTTGAAGCCTCAACCAAGGTCTGCGGACAGCCAAAGCTGGTTAGCAACTGGATTACTGGTGAGGTCTTACGGCGCTTGAACAGTGATGATCTTTCCATCGAACAAGCGCCCGTAAATGCCACACAGCTTGGCCTTCTAGTTACTCGAATTCACAACGGCACTATTTCTAACAATGCCGCTAAACAGCTGTTTGATTCGCTTTGGAAGCAAAAGGCAACGCTTGATGCTAGTGGAGCGGCGCATTACAAGTTGGAAGCTGAAACTGGACATTATGCGATTACGGGTAACGATGCCAAGCTCACTCATTATTCTCAGCAGATCGATGACTTGATTGATTCGCTTGGACTGAAGCAAATGAACGACACAGGCGCATTAGAAAAAATCGTGCTGGACGTTATTGCCGCCAATCCCAAAAACGTAGACGAATTCAAAGCTGGCAACGCCAAAGCCTTGAACGCGCTAGTGGGGCAGATCATGAAAGCCAGCGCTGGCAAGGCTAATCCTGCGCAGGTGAATGAGCTGCTCAAGGTCAAGTTAAACTGACACATTAGGCTTCCAAAATGTTTTCTCCCTCAACTTTTAGGAGTATTTCATGAAACGTACGTTCACATCCCTCGCTATCGCCCTATCCATCGGCCTTAGCGCAACGTTGCCTGCACAGGCGCAAACCGAGATTCAGTGGTGGCATTCCATGACTGGCGCTTTGGGCGATTGGGTCACTGGCTTTGCGACTGAGTTCAATGCCTCACAAAAAGACTATGTGGTCAAACCCGTATTTAAGGGTACTTACGACGAGAGCTACGCTGCCACCATCGCGGCATACCGTGCTGGTAATGCGCCGCACATCGTGCAAATTTTTGAAGTTGGCACGGCCACCATGATGACCAGCGGCGCGATCAAGCCTGTGTCAGATGTGTTTAAAGAGGCTGGCATCGCGTTTGATACCAAGGCTTATGTGCCCGCCGTTGCGGGTTATTACACCGCGCCAAATGGTTCGATGCTTTCGTTCCCATTCAATAGCTCCACGACCGTGTTTTATTTCAACAAAGACATGTTCAAAAAGCACGGCTTAGACACCACCAAAGCGCCATCGACTTGGCCAGAGGTGGCTGCAGCTGCTGCAAAACTCAAGGCTAGCGGCGAGAAGTGCGGCTTTACCCCTGCATGGCAAAGCTGGACTCAGCTGGAGAGCTTTAGCACCTGGCACAACACACAGTTCGCCACTAAAAACAACGGTTTTGGAGGCTGGGATGCGCGCTTAACCTTTAACAGCCCGCTGCATGTGCGTCACATTGAGAATTTAGCCAACATGCAAAAGCAAGGCTTGATGAGCTACGCCGGTCGTCGCACCGAAGCCGAAGCCAAGTTTTGGACAGGTGAGTGCGCGATGCTGACGTCCAGCTCGGCTGCTTACGCAGGTATTAAGCGAAACGCCAAGTTTGATTTTGGTATTTCAGCCTTGCCGTACTACCCAGACGTAGCAGGCGCACCGCAAAACACCATTATTGGCGGCGGCAGCTTGTGGGCGATGGCGGGTAAAAAACCAGCGGAATACAAAGGCGTTGCGCTGTTCTACAAATACTTGTCTGATGCCAACGTGCAAGCCAAAAGCGCACAAGCGACGGGTTATTTACCTGTAACCAGCAAGGCGTACGACATCAGTAAGGCCAACGGTTTTTATGATAAAAACCCCGGAACCGATGTCGCAGTCAAGCAAATGATTGTCAAGACAACCGACAAATCGCGCGGCATTCGTCTCGGTAATTTTGTGCAAGTACGCAATGTGATTGATGAAGAGTTGGAAGGCATCTGGGCGGGTAAAAAATCCGCCAAAGAAGGTCTTGATTCAGCTGTGAAGCGCGGCAATGAGATATTAGAGAAATTTGAGAAAACACAAAAAGCACCAAAAGCGCAAAAATAAACACAATGAGTCTGCAAATTACCCCCATCAAATCTAGTCAATCAGGCCTCTTGCAGGCCTTATGGGGTGTGGCCTGCGGGCTCATTTTGAGTACTTTAGCGCCGACAGCTTTTGCCGAAAAAGCGGACAAAGATAAACCCATCAATCTAGAGGCGGACTTGGCCAAATACGACGATGTGAAGCAGGTCATGATTGCTGAAGGTCGTGTGCTGGTGACCAAAGGCACGCTGGTGTTACGCGCATCACGAATAGAGCAGCGCGAAGATCCTGAGGGAAATCAGTACATGGCGGCAACCACGAAGGTGGGCGAGCGTGTCTTTTTTAGGCAGAAGCGTGAAGGGCTGGATGAATTTATGGAGGGTGAGGCAGACCGTATCGACTATGACGGACGTGCGGACGTGGTGCGTCTATCTGGCAAGGCCGTGCTGCGCCGTTTGCGCGGGGCTGTTTTAGCGGACGAGTCCACGGGTAACTTGATTGTGTTTAATAACACGACCGAAACCATGACTATCAATGGTCAACCAGCCACAGCAAGTGCTCCCTCGCAGCGCGTACGGATGATGCTTTCCCCCAAAGCGGACAAGACCGTAGCGCCTACTGGCGGTGTACCCACGCCTGCGTTGCGCGGTGCAGTGCAAGTTGACGTGCGCCAGCCATGAGTGTGCCAACGCCGCTGCGCCTTGTTGCGACGGGCTTGCAAAAAACCTATGGACGTCGGCAGGTGGTGAAAGACGTATCGCTAGAGGTAGCCGAGGGCGAAGTGGTGGGACTTTTGGGGCCCAATGGCGCGGGCAAGACCACCTCGTTCTATATGGTGGTGGGATTGATTCGTTCGGACGCCGGCACGATTCTGCTTGGCGATACACCGATTCACAAACTCCCGATTCATCAACGCTCGCGCATGGGGCTGAGCTATTTGCCGCAGGAAGCGTCGATTTTTCGCAAGCTGAACGTGGCCGAAAATGTGCGCGCGGTACTGGAGCTACAAACAGTCAAAAGCGGTGAGCACGCAGGCCAGCCTTTGGCTAGTGCAGACATCGAGGCACGCTTGGACACGTTACTGAAAGAACTGCGAGTCGATCATCTGCGCGACTCACCAGCACTGTCGCTCTCAGGCGGGGAGCGTCGCCGCGTTGAGATTGCACGTACACTGGCAACCGAGCCACGTTTTGTGCTCTTGGATGAGCCGTTTGCGGGGGTCGATCCGATCGCGGTGATCGAGATTCAACGCATCATTGGTTTTTTGAAAGAGCGCGGTATCGGTGTGCTTATTACCGATCACAACGTCCGTGAGACCCTAGGTATTTGCGACCGCGCCACCATCATTAGCGAAGGCCGCGTACTTGCGCAGGGCACGCCAGCCGAGATCATTGAGAACGCCGATGTGCGCCGTGTGTATCTGGGCGAGCACTTCAAGATGTAAGTGAGTCCAAGCGTGAAGCAAGGACTGTCCCTAGGCTTTTCACAAAGCTTGACACTGACCCCTCAGTTGCAGCAATCGATTCGTTTGCTACAACTGTCTAGCCTTGAGCTGGAGCAAGAGGTTGAGCAGCAGCTGGCGATCAATCCGTTTTTAGAACGCGATGACGAGGCCGCTGAGCGAGAACGCTTTGAGCACTCCGAGGAATATGCCTCGAAAGCCCCGCTGGATAAGGCTTCCAGCAGCGCCGAATCTGCTGAAGGCGACACGCCTGATGCCTTGGGTGATGGGCCCAATCCTTCCTCCGATGACCTCGATTGGGATGGTGATGGCACAACAGAGATGTCTCCAAACGACTCGGAGTGGGGCGTGGAGGCGGGTAGTGCAAACCCATCCAGCAATCAGGCTGATAGTGACTTTGATCCGTTCGGAGGCTTGAGCACGGCGACCAGTTTGACGGAGCACTTGAAGCACCAAGCGCAGCACTTGCGTCTCACGCCAACGGATGCAGCAAGTTTGGATTTTTTGATTGAATCGTTAGATGAGCGTGGCTTTTTGGTCGAACCATTGGAAGATTTAGCCGCTAGTTTGACCAGTGATGTGGACGATATAGAACACCTCGTCGATCAACTGCGCATCGCTAAACACTGGCTACAACATCTAGACCCATGCGGTGTTGGGGCGGCGGACGTGAGCGAATGTTTGCGGTTGCAATTGAAGGAAAAACCAAATAATCAAACAGCACTGCGGTTGCTGGATTTACCGCTCTCAGTACTGGCAAGACGCAATATCAAGCAACTAGCAATCGATATTGAATGCTCTGAAAGCCTTATCCAGCAAAGCCTGCAGCTGATTGCTAGCTTAGAGCCGCTCCCGAGCAGGCGCTTTGTGACCTCTATCAATAGTGTTGTTGTGCCTGATGTCTTTGTTCGAGCCGCAAAAAGTAAGGCTGGTCGAACGAGTGTCAGTTTTACGACCGAACTCAATATAGATTTGATGCCACGCCTGAAGGTGGACGAGATTACCGCGCAATTGCTCAAGCTGCAAAAGGCGCGGGAAAAAGCAAAAGCACAAGATAAGAATCCTGCAACCGAGGTCATGCAGCAAGCGCTGCTGGAGGCACGTGGTTTTATTAAGGCCATTACGCAGCGTTTTGATACCGTGTTGCGCGTGGCAAAAGCCATCGTGGCAAGGCAAGCACAGTTTTTGCAACACGGGGCGGTTGCCATGCGCCCACTCGTGCTGCGTGATATCGCCGACGAGCTGGGGCTGCACGAGTCCACCGTATCGCGCGTGACGACCAGCAAGTACATGTCCACACCGCAGGGTACGTTCGAGTTCAAATACTTTTTTGATGCGAGTTTGGGTACGGATTCGGGCGGCGAGACCTCGGGCACGGCCGTACGGGCTTTGATTGCGCAGCTGATTAGTGCCGAGAACAAGGTCAAACCGTTATCCGATGGCAAGCTCGCCGAAGTGCTGGCCAAGCAAGGCATTGAGTGCGCTCGCCGTACCGTTGCCAAATACCGCGAGGCGATGAGGATACCGACAGCAAGTTTGCGAAAAATGGCATAAAGCGACAATAGGGGGATGACGACTAAATCCCTCTCCCTCTTTCTACCTTGCGCCGCCGGTGTAGAGGATTTTCTCCGTGCCGAAGTGGCACAAATTTTGTCGCTGCCGCCTGGAGCGCTCTCTCAGTCCCAGCGCGGTGGCGTGGCTTTGATGGCGAATCAAAACGACGTGATGCTGCTCAATTTGCATAGCCGTTTGTGCCAGCGCGTACTCATTCGCGTGGCGCACGCGCCCTACCGCTCGGAGCTGGATATTTACGACGTGGCCAAAGAGGTGGAATGGGATGCGTGGTTTAACGCCAAGCGCAC
>JANPAY010000316.1:0-12996 GCA_031430155.1 Comamonadaceae bacterium | reverse complement strand
ACCGCCACCCATAGCAACAAGTGCCAAAGCCACGCCCAGTGAGGCTCCCGAGGCACTACCTAGTAAATACGGGTCGGCGAGTGGATTGCGAAACAAGCCTTGCGCCACAGCGCCAGCCAGACCAAGCAATGCACCGGCCGTCCAAGCCCCAAGGGTGCGCGGCAAACGGATTTCCCAAACTATTTGCTGAGCCATCGCCGTTTGCTCTGGATCAAGCAGGGGGTGGAGCAAAGGGCGCAGCAAATTTTCAAACCCTGTACTGCCCACACAGATACCCAGCGCAGCCAGTAAGAGGGCTGCAATCACGCCGCTTAAAGTCAACCAAACAATGCGTGAGTGCTTCAAAGCTTCGATCCCAAACATTTAGCCATTAAGCGCGCACCTTCTGCCATGCGAGGCCCTGGGCGAACTAGCGTATTGGCTTCTTCAGTAGGGAAAATACACACGCGCTGCTCACGGATAGCCCGAATGCTTTGCCAGCCAGGGCGAGCCATCAATCCGTCAGCGCTACGCTGACCAATCATGATGATGTCGGGGTTAGCCCGAACAATAAATTCTGGGTTGAGTTTGGGGAAAGGACCTAATTTTGCAGGCACGATGTTCTTTGCACCCAAGCGAGTGAGCGTCTCGCCAATAAAAGATGATTCGCCAGCTGCATACGGCCCCTGATTGACCTCAAAATAAACCTTCGTGCCGCGTACCTTGGCAGGCAGTGATTGCGCTGCCGCTGATACGCCTGCATCGATAGCGCGCCAAATTCTGGCCGCATCGGGCACTTCTAACAATTGTCCTAATTTGAGCATGACGCGCTGCACATCGGCATGGCTTTTAGGCTCTAATGCCACCACTTTGATGCCCAACGCTTCCAGCCGCTCTGCTGCACGCGACGACTTGGACATCAGCACCACATCGGGTTTAAGCGACACGATCATTTCGATGTTGGGATCTAGCCCGCCCCCCACTTGCGGTAACTTTTGCAAACTAGCAGGGAAATTGGAATAACGATCCACGCCCACGAGACGCGGGCAAGCCCCGAGCTCGCACACGGTCTCAGTCAGCGAAGGCAAAAGACTCACGATGCGCTTAGGAGCAGCGCTTAGGTTGATCGTCACGCCGCGATCATCAGTCAGTTGCAAGGCATACGCACTGTGCCCTGCCAAGCCGAGTAAAACGAATATGACGTAACGCCGAAAGTGCATCATGAAACGACTCCAAAGGGCGACGAGAACAGCTCTACTGTGGCCTCGGGACAAGACGGAAACCAAGCATGGAAGTAGCTCGCCCGAACTGATCCTTGAATCCACAAAGCCTCGCCTGCATCAGGCATAGGGTCGGTATTGGGCGGCGTGGTGCGAGTTGCTGCTTCTAGCGGGGTCGTCGTCGTCGAGTAATGGAAAGTGTGCCCACGCAACGTACCGCTGGCTAAGCGAAGTTGTTGCGGCCCAAGCCCTGCTAGGCGCTTGTGCATGGTGACCTCGCCGCTCAGCAAGCCCCACTGCGCATGCTGCTGTCCATCAGTTGTGATGAGCGTATCAAACAAAGCCATCATGCCGCCACATTCGGCCCATACGGGCTTGCCAGCCGCGATGTGTGCAGCCAAGCTATCGCGCAGCGACGTATTGGCCGCAATCGTCCCTGCATGCAACTCGGGGTAGCCGCCTGGAATCCATAGCGCATCACATTTGGGTAAGGTCTGATCAGCCAATGGCGAAAAAAACACCAGCTCAGCACCGAGCGTGCGTAGCGTATCTAGGTTGGCGGCATAAATAAAACAAAAAGCTGCGTCACGAGCAATGGCAATCGTTTTGCCAAGAAGCGCGAGGGGGATGACGGTTTGACCTACGGGCGGAGAAAAATCCACCGCCCAGCACTGCAAATCAGCAACCGACATCTGTCCAAGCGGTGTCGCTGCTAACGCGTCAGCTGCTGCATCCAAGCGCTCCATGGCGTCCGCGACTTCGCTAGCAACAGTAAGGCCTAAGTGGCGTTCGGGCAAAGTCATCGCGGGATTGCGCATCACCGCTCCCATGAAATGCTTGGGGTCGCGCACACTACGTGCCAGCATGCCCGCATGGCGCTCGCTCGCTACGCGGTTGGCTAAAACACCCGCCCAGGGCACACCTGCTTGGTAGTGCTGAAGACCAAATGCCAGCGCACCAAAAGTGCCAGCCATCGCGGACGCATCCACCACCGCCAACACAGGCAGACCAAAGCGCACGGCTAGATCGGCGGCACTGGGTTCGCCATCAAACAAACCCATCACGCCCTCTACGATGATCAAATCCGCGTCAATCGCTGCTGCATGCAAACGCGCACGACAGTCTGCCTCGCCTGTCATCCATAAGTCCAGTTGATAAACAGGTGCGCCGCTAGCAAGGGCATGCCAGTAGGGATCCAAAAAATCGGGACCGCACTTGAAGACCCGCACTTTGCGCCCCTGCCGCTTGTGCAGCCGCGCTAAAGCAGACGTGATCGTCGTTTTACCTTGCCCAGAGGCTGGGGCAGCAATTAAAAGTGCGGGGCAACTTGTCATCGTTCGGCTTACATCGTCCAATTCAACGACACAAATGCATTCCGTCCTGGCATCGAGTAGCCGTTAGCCAGCATGTACTGAGTGTTGTTCACATTGTTGATTCGTGCCATGAGGCTTGTATTTTTTTGCACCTTCCAAGTTCCTCCTAAATTTAATACGTTGTAGCCAGCCAAAATGTCGCGTCCTGTGCCGGTCACTTTTGCATCTTCACGATGGGCAGATAACTTCATTTCAGCAAACATAGTGAAGTCGCCCATATGGTGGGTGATACGTGCGTTAATCAGATTCCGAGCTACACGTACCAAACGCAAATCATTGCTAGCTGGGGTAGACGAGTAGGATTTCGGATCTGCGTAATCATAGGACACTGAGTAAGCCGTATTGCTAGAAGTCACATCCGCACTCAATGTTCCACCTCGCAGTATGGCTAAGGAACTTTGCACATTCGTGCTTGGAATAATAAATCCTTGAATCGTGTTTTCATAAATGATCGCACTCAAAGCAATGCCCGCTTGTTGGTATTTCAAACCCACTTCGCTAGCCCTGTTTTGCTGGGGCGTCAACGTTGTATTGCCAAACCCAGGAAAGTACAGTTGATTGAACGTGGGAGCCTGAAAACTGGTTCCTACGCTACCGATAGTGCGCAGCGTATCTGTGAGCCTGTAGCCTGCGGATAGAGCCCAATTGCGAAAACTACCGAATTGCGAGTTGTTGTCTTTACGTGACACAACTAAGGCGTTCCATTCAGGACGATTGAATGCGTATGAGAGCAGTGCACTTTGCACCTGACGCTCGGTGACGGCATAGACCGTTGAACTGTCTACTAACTCCGAACGCCCCTCCAGCATGACTGACACGACATCTTTTGCAAGACGAATGTCATTTTGCCAAGTTATTTGTTTTCGGCGAGTATCAAATTTTCCAAGGGCACCGAGTGCACCATCTGACGCTCGTAAGTACTGTTGACTTGATTGCTCTGAGTTAGACCCCAAAATAAGAGACGATGTCCACTGCGGCAGCCATTTGGCATCCCATTTCAACGCCGCATTTTGTGTACGCGCAAGGCTATGGGTGTCCAATGTGAGCTTAGTCAAACCCAATGGGTTGGCCGTTCCCGTGGGAATCACAGAGTCAATCTGATAATTTGTATCACTTTGCAGTAAATTGAGTGTTACCGCGTGGTCATTGTTTGGCTTAAGAACAAATTTAGCATCTGTACTGGCAGCCTTAAAACCGTCTAAATCTGCGTTGTAGCCCGTGTTTGCAGGGTTGACCACAACACTGATGCCGCGTGCGCTTTCAAGAGATGTGCCTAAACTAAACCCAAGGACACCATGACCGCCACGTAACGACGCACTTGTTTGCTTTTGACCATCTGAGCCTCCGCCTATACCGGTACCCACACTGGCTCTTACCTCCAATGCGCCCGTAGGTTCTCTCGTAAATATCTGGATGACACCGCCCACTGCATCTGCTCCGTAGAGAGCTGACGCAGCGCCACGCAAGATTTCAATTCGCTCAATACGGTCGACAGAGATATTTTCTAGCGCAGCGCCACCCGATGTCGCCGAGCCAACACGCATTCCATCAATCAAAACAATAGTTTGAGCATTCGTAGCACCACGTAAAAATATATTAGTACTAGAGCGGTAGCTCCCATTAGTAGATATCTGAATACCTGGCTGCGTCGAGAGTACATCGCGCAGCGACGATTGGCCCGCATTATCCAAAGTGGTGCGATCAATCACAGTGACATCAGCAATGACATCCGTCACGGGGGTGGCGACTCGTGTGCCTGTGATGACCATTTCTTTCAGTTCGTTAGAGGGTGTCGTTTGCGCTTGGATTGCGGACATATATGCCGCGCAGGCCAATACGGACGTGGCTTGCAGGCATGCTGCTTGCACGGGAGAGAGTTTTTTCATAGAAATACCTAACAGAGGAGTGCACCCTGACCAGCGTCCCCGCAGGTCTTTGGGTTTCTTGATCGCAGCGGGTTATGAATTCGCGGCGATCTCGCTGTTGGCCGATATCCGGGCTAACAAAAATCTAGGTCTTAGTATTTTTTTGCTTACCGTTGCGGGGGCAGCGCAGGTTAGGTGAGGTTTGAATTCGCCCTTCTGCTTCCCGTTTAACTGCGCTGATTGTGAAGTCTGCGCGAGCACCAACGGTCTGATTTTAAGGGTTGCTGATTACGCAAACTGACAAAGCTTACTTTTTCTTTTCTTTATCCGCAAACGGATTATCCGAAGTCTTAATCTGTACGCGTAGCGGTGTACCGATAAGGTCAAATTTTTGACGGAAGCGCCCCTCTAAGTAGCGCTTATAGGAGTCAGTTACATGGTCGAGCGAATTGCCATGGATCACGATGATGGGCGGATTCATGCCGCCTTGATGCGCATAACGCAATTTAGGACGGAACATTCCCGCACGCTGCGGTGGTTGGAATTGCACCGCTTCCAGCAAAATTTTGGTGAGCTGTGGCGTTGGCATTTTGCGGTTAGCGGCTTTGTGTGCACCCGTAATTGAACCCCAGAGTGGTCCAAGGCCTTGGCGTTTTTTGGCGGAGATTAAGTGCAAATTAGCGAACTTTAAAAAGCCTAAGCGCGTCTCAATCGCACGCTGGAGCATGTCTCGTTCGTATTTATCAATGGCATCCCACTTATTGACGGCCACCACCAAAGCGCGGCCGCTCTCTAAGACGAAGCCTGCAATGTGTGCGTCTTGATCTGAAATGCCTTGCGATGCATCCAGCAATAATAAAACCACGTTCGCAGATTCAACCGCTTGCAGAGTTTTAACGACCGAGAATTTTTCAATGGCCTCAAAAACTTTGCCCTTGCGGCGCAGTCCTGCGGTGTCGATGAGAGAGAACATCTGGCCCTCACGTTCAAACGGCACCGAGATGGCGTCGCGTGTGGTGCCTGGCATGTCAAACGCAATGAGGCGCTCTTCGCCCAGCCATGTGTTAATCAGGGTGGATTTACCTACGTTCGGGCGGCCGCAGACGGCGAGTTTGATGACGCCATCATCTTCAGCCGCTTCGCTCTCTGGCAGTGCTGGTGGCAGCAAGGCTTCAGTCAAATCGATCAAGCTGCGAATACCTTGTCCATGCGCGGCAGAAATGGGATGCACTTCGCCTAAACCCAGCTCAAAGAATTCAATCAGCTTTTGATCGCCCTCTTTCATGCCTTCCGATTTATTGGCAGTCAGGACAACTTTTTTACCTAAACGGCGCAGATATTTGGCGATGTCGTGATCATGCGCATTCAGCCCTGCACGCGTATCGACCATGAAGATAACGACATCAGCCTCGGCAATTGCTTGCTGCGTTTGCTTGGCCATTTCTTTGTACATCTCGTCAACAGCATCGGGCTCAAAGCCGCCCGTGTCGATCACAATGTACTCAAACTTGCCTTGTTTTCCCGTGCCGTAGTGGCGATCACGCGTCAACCCTGCAAAGTCGGCACAATCGCATCGCGCGATTGGGTCATACGGTTAAAGAGCGTCGATTTACCGACATTGGCGCGGCCCACTAGGGCGATGACTGGTTTCATATTTATTTAGGGCTGTAGGCGTAAATTCCGCCTTTGGCTGTGACGACCACAACGATATTGCCAAGCACAACTGGTGCGGCCACAATCGCGCCGCCGTCTGTTTTAAAGCGCGCGGTAAAAGCGCCTGTTTGCTTATTCATCACGTGGACATAGCCCTCCGCATCGCCCACAACGATAGAGTTACCAACTAGCAGCGGGGTAGACAATCCTCGGTACACCAACTTGTCACTCGTCCACAGCAAATCACCTGTGGCGCGACTCCAAACTTTTACGCGACCATCCGATTCGGTAGACACCATACTGGCGGCGTCGCCTGACACGCCAGTCGATCCTTGCGAGGGCTTGCTCCAAATGACTGCATTTTTTGCGAGATCAACGCAAGCCACACTGGTTTGGAATGAACGCAGGCACACGCTATCGCCTACGCGATTGGGCACACCCACCAAGTCAATCAACCGCTCAATATCATTCGTGGCACGGCTGGTTGCAACGGATAGCTCCCACTGCACCTGCCCAGTATCGGGGTTGATGCCAAGTAGCCGCCCAGAATGTCCCACAAGCAAGGTATTTTGATAGACCCCTAGGGTACCCGCTTGACTCAAAATCAATGGTTCGGAGGTGCGCTGAAAACTCCAAAGCTTGGCCCCTGTGACAGCATCAAACGCTTGTACGGTGCGATCGCCTGCCAGCACAAAGACGCGCCCACCCGCAACCAGTGGTGCCGTATAAACACGAGCTTGCAGCATTTTTCGCCAAGGAATAACAGGTTGGTTTTTACTACCAAGCGTGAAGGCGACGAGTTCATTGTCAATCGTGGTCACGGCGGCTGTCTTGCCATCAAAACCCACCCCCGAAGAAAGCTCGGTATCAATCCGTGCACGCCACAGGTCTGCTCCCGTTGTCGCATTCACAACCACCACGGTACCCCGCGATGTAGCGGCAGCCAACATTTGGTTAGCAGCACCCGTTTGCATGGAAAACTCAATACGATTTCCAACGGAGTTTTGCCAAACTTGCCCAAGACCCAATGACTCAGCAACAGGCAGTAAAGGAGCAGGATCGAGGCGAGACGTACTGCCACAGGCTATCAAGCCAAGCAGCACAGTTAAGACTGTTGTACGTGCAAGCGCAATGCCAAGGCTCATGGAGCATCCTTGGCTGTAACGCCCATACGCGCCAACTTCACGTCAATCATCTTGCGATATTCATCACTAGCTGGCAAACCAGCATAGGCTTTTAAATACTGCGCTTTGGCCTCTTCGGCTTTACTTTGTAAGCTATACGCGTCGCCCATACGATCTGCGGCCAACGCAGCAAACGGCTGACTGATGTTGCTGCTTAGCAATTTAATGGCTTCGTCATATTGCTTAGCCTCAATGAGTACACCACCAAGACGCAAGCGTGCAACGTCTTTGTAAGCCGATTCGGCACTGCTATCCACCAACCACTGCAAAGCCGCTTTTGTAGCATCGACATTGCCTTTTTCGTAATTCATACGCGCATCCAACAGCGCGGCTTGCGCGGTATAGCTGGTCGCGCCAAACTGCTCTTTCATATCGGCGAATACGCGATCGGTTTTGGAGATATCACCTGCGGCCACTGCGCGTGACATCTCATCAAAACGCACGGCCGATTTTTGCTCCAAGCCCGTTTGCCAGATGTTCCAAGCCGTCCAGCCAGCATAGGACAATGCAAGGACCGTCACCACAGCCGTAATGATGCGACCATATTGATCCCAAAAATGCTTGAGTGTCGCCAGCTGCTCTTGTTCGTCCAAGTCTAGATGTTGTGTCGCCATGATGTAATTAGTTGAATCAGTTTTTAAGAAAAGAAACGAGTGCGCCTAGGTCACTCAAAGAAAAAGATTGTTGTTCTCCGCCTATCTCTCGCAGTGGTTTGACGGTAACGCTATTGTCCGCGAGTTCATCAGCACCAAATACAAGTGCGTACTTGGCTCCACTGCTATCGGCGCGCTTAAATTGTGATTTGAAGCTGGCCATCGCAGCCTGCCCTTCTGCGCTTTGCGAGCTTGCATGCATTTGCACCGAAATACCTGCCGTACGCAAAGCTTGCAAAATCAACATCACACGCGATGTATTTTCTATGTCAGGAATCACAGCATACGTGTCTGGCGCTGGCTCGGGAGCTTGTAGTTTGAGTTCCTTAAGTAGCTCTAGTACACGCTCAATACCCAGCCCCCAGCCCACAGCGGGTGCGGCCTTCCCGCCCATTTGCACCACCAAGTCGTCATATCGTCCTCCGCCGCAAATCGTACCTTGAGAGCCCAAATGAGGCGTCACAAACTCAAAGACGGTGAGGTTGTAATAATCCATACCGCGCACCAAACGTGGATTGATCGCATAAGCAATGCCATGCGCTTCCAATATGCCGATCACGGTTTTGAAGTGCGCCAAGGACGCTTCGCCCAAATAATCCATTAACTTGGGAGCCTCTTCGACAAGTGTTTGCATCGCTGGATTTTTAGTATCCAAAATACGCAGAGGATTCGTGTGCAAACGGCGCACGGCTTCGGCATCCAATTGATCCAAGTGCGCTTCAAAATAAGCGATGAGCGCAGCGCGGTGTACTTTACGCTCTGCTGATTGACCAAGACTGCCAATCTCTAGGCGATAGTCAGCGCCTTGCTTGAGCCCCAGTTCACGCCAAAGGCTATCGGCTAGCAAAATCATTTCTGCATCTATCTCTGCACCACCAAACCCAAGAGCTTCTGCCCCGACTTGATGAAACTGACGATAGCGGCCACGCTGTGGGCGCTCGTGCCGAAACATGGGTCCCATGTAGTACAAACGGCGCGGCGCGTCGTAGAGCAGGTTGTGCTCAATGGCCGCGCGAACCACGCCAGCCGTGTTTTCGGGGCGAAGTGTGAGTGCGTCGCCATTCATCTTGTCCTCAAATGAGTACATCTCTTTTTCGACGATATCGGTCACATCACCTAAACCGCGCACAAACAAATGCGTCGATTCAACAATCGGCGTGCGGATATTTCGGTACGCAAACCTCGCCATAACTGCGCGGACTTTATCCTCTAACCATTCCCATTGATAACTTGTATCAGGAAGGATATCGTTCATACCCTTAATGGCATTAATTTTTAATTTATCCATATCGTTTGGCGATGTAGTTCTCCACCACCACCTGAAACTCTTCAGCAATATGCTCACCGCGCAGTGTCATGGCTTTTTCACCATCAATAAACACAGGAGCTGCGGGGGCTTCACCTGTGCCAGGCAAGCTAATACCGATATCAGCGTGTTTACTCTCCCCAGGGCCGTTCACGATACAGCCCATGACTGCAACTTTCATGCTTTCCACGCCTGTATATTTGGTTTTCCAGACCGGCATTTGCGCTCTAAGAAAGTTGTCGATTTTCTGAGTCAATTCTTGAAACGTCGTGCTCGTTGTACGTCCACAACCTGGGCAAGCCGTCACGCTAGGCGAAAAGTGTCTAAACCCGAGGCTTTGCAAAATCTCTGATGCAACCACCACTTCTTGTGTACGTGCTTCGCCTGGCGCAGGTGTGAGAGACACACGGATCGTGTCGCCAATGCCCTGTTGAAGCAACACGGCCAAAGCAACACTTGACGCCACCGTACCCTTGGTGCCCATGCCCGCCTCAGTCAAACCAAGGTGCAGCGGATAATCGCAGCGTTTAGCCAGTTCTTGATACACACGAACTAAATCTTGCACGCCTGAGACCTTGCATGAGAGCAAAATTTGCGCTGGATTCATGCCAAGGCGTACGGCCTCGGTGGCAGAACCAAGCGCTGAAGCAATCAGCGCTTCGGTCATGACTTTCTTAGCATCCCAGGGATCTTCTCGCGCTGCATTTTCATCCATCATGGCAGCTAGTAGCTCCTGGTCGAGTGAACCCCAATTTACACCAATGCGCACGGGTTTGTCCCAGCGCATCGCCGCTTCAATCATGAGTCCAAACTGGCGGTCCCTTTTTTCGCCCTTGCCAACGTTGCCAGGATTGATACGGTATTTGGAGAGCGCCTTAGCGCATTCTGGATAATCGGTCAATAGCGTGTGTCCGTTGTAGTGAAAATCACCAACCAACGGAACATCAATGCCCATGCGATCTAGTTGCTCTCTGATATGTGGCACCGCAGCAGCAGCTTCGGGCGTATTCACGGTAATTCGAACCATCTCCGAGCCTGCCAGCGCCAACTCTTTCACCTGAATCGCAGTGCCGATCGCATCTACAGTATCAGTGTTCGTCATAGATTGAATGCGTACAGGCGCGCCGCCGCCAACAGTCACGACTCGCGAGCCCCAGATCACTTTGGCTTGCAGGATACTAGCCACGATTACTTCACCTCAAATCGCGCGATGTTTTCGCTTGACACTGGCACCAAACTAAACGGCTTACCACGCACGGCGACCGATTCAATTTCGTTCACACGTCCAAGCACCACTGAGAGCGGCGGAATACCTGAGACATTGACAATTTCTTTTGGTTGTAAATTGCGCTGAACCAAAACAATACCCTTACTGTCTTTCACCTGAACCCAAACCTCGCCTTTAGCGGCCAAACGCAAAATCGATGTACCCGCAGGCAGCACAGCCGCAGGTGTGACTGGATTGGCAAGTGGCGCAAGCTGTGCAACTATCGGCGCTGGTGCAGAAGCTACAAGCTTCATGGCTGGAACAGGAGCAATCGTCACAGGGCTGGAAATTGACACCAATGGTGTGGGTGCAGAGACTATCGCAGCAGTGGCTATCGCAACCGGTTCTGGCACGGTGACAGGTTCAATTTTTTCAATTACTTCAGATGTTTTATTGCTTTGCTGTTTCACGAAATCAGGCAAAAAAATCAGCAATAAAGCCGCGAGCAGCAGCGCCATTGCCCCCATAAGCATCGGCATTGATAAAGCCGGTAAGTGCTTATGAGAAAACTTAGCATCACTTGGAGTACGAAACGGCTGATTCAGACCTGCCCTGTCCTTGTCATCCAAGATCTTGATGCTCGTGTTTTGTGGCAAGGCCGCCAAAATGGGAGCACTGTCGGCCTTGATTTGCCTACAAACACTAGTTGCCAAAGCGCGCACAAAAACGGCATCGGGAAGATGCGCCCAGTCATCAGCTTCAAGCGCTTCTAATTTCTTAACGGGTACTTTAAGCGCTAGCGATAAAGTCCCAATATGCATGCCCGAGGCCACACGCGCGGCGCGGAGCATCTGCCCAGCAGAGGCTTTAGGCTCAGCAACAGGTGGTTCCACGACCTCTGCCACTACTTCCGATGTATGGGTTGTTTCTTCAGGCGGTGTACCTGTCGCATCATTCGTCTCACTCATTTGATTCTTTCATCATGATGGTTCTACGGTCTTGCATTCGAGTAACGGCATCCGTGCGATCTTGCACTTCACCCGCCAATTGACCACAAGCCGCGTCGATATCATCGCCACGTGTTTTGCGAATCGTGGTGATGTAGCCTGCGCCCGTGAGTAGTTGCGCAAACTTCTTCACCACATCAGGCGCAGAGCGTTTTAGCCCTGAGGCAGGAAATGGGTTAAACGGAATCAAATTAATTTTGCAAGGCAATGCGTTGAGCATTTGCGCCAGCGCACGCGCGTGCTCAGGCTGATCGTTCACACCATCCAACATGCAATATTCAATGGTTAAAAAGTCACGCGGGGCGTACGGCAAATACGCTTGGCAGGCAGCAATCAATTCTTTAAGTGGATATTTTTGATTGATGGGCACCAGACTCGTACGCAACTTGTCATTTGCAGCATGGATAGAGACTGCCAGCGACACAGGACAATCCTGCGCGAGGCGCTCAATCATGGGCACGACGCCCGAGGTGGACACCGTGACGCGGCGACGTGAGAGACCATACGCATGGTCGCTGAGCATCGTCTTCAAGGCTGGAATTAAGTTCGAGTAATTTTGTAGTGGCTCGCCCATGCCCATCATCACGACGTTGGAGATCACACGCTCGTCGGCTTTGCGGTCATCACTTTGCAGCTCGGCGCGGAGCAAATGCTCGGCGTACCAAAGTTGCCCGATGATTTCGGCCGTCGTCAAATTGCGGCTAAAGCCTTGATGTCCTGTGGAGCAAAAACGGCAACCGACGGCACAGCCCGCTTGGCTAGAAATGCACAGCGTCGCGCGGTCATCTTCGGGAATGTAGACGGCTTCGATAGCGTCGCCAGCACCCATATCGAACAGCCACTTAATCGTGCCATCAGCGGATGTGTGACGGCTCAAAACTTTGAGTCCCTCGATGTGGGCACTCGTTTTTAATTTTTCGCGAAACGATTTCGCGATATCGGTCATGTCGTCAAAATTAGACACGCCGCGCTGGTGAATCCAGCGATACAGTTGCGTTGCTCGAAAACGCTTTTCACCTAATTTTTCACAAAACTCGGCCAAGCCATCGAGATCAAAATCCAGCAGGTTGGCCGAAGTCATAGTCAATTACAGGTATTACTGGGATTAACGTGCGAACACGTTCATGCCAGGGAAGAAGAATGCGATTTCGTTAGCAGCGGTTTCTGCTGCGTCAGAGCCGTGAACGGCGTTGGCATCGATACTGTCAGCGAAGTCAGCACGAATTGTTCCTTTGTCGGCCTTTTTAGGATCGGTTGCGCCCATCAGGTCACGATTTTTCAAGATAGCGCCTTCGCCTTCTAAGGCTTGGATCATCACAGGACCAGAAATCATGAACGACACGAGGTCATTGAAGAAAGGACGCGCTTTGTGAACGCCGTAGAAAGCTTCTGCTTCCAAGCGCGAGAGATGTGCCATACGGGCAGCCACCACTTTGAGGCCAGCGCCTTCAAAACGTGCGTAAATTTGACCGATCACGTTTTTTGCAACTGCGTCAGGTTTGATGATGGAGAGAGTGCGTTCGATAGCCATTTAAAAGTCCTAGAAAAA